>JBEIKS010000184.1:0-5289 GCA_040379625.1 Burkholderiaceae bacterium | reverse complement strand
GCGCGCGCAGTTCGGTCAAAAGACCGGTTTTTTCGATGGTGCGCTTGAAACGGCGCAGAGCGACTTCAAATGGCTCGTTTTCTTTAACACGAATGGTTGGCATGCGTGGAATCCAAAAAATAGGTTAGCTGCCGGGAATTCCGACAAAGACGAAAATGATAGCACGCCCAGCGCAGATCAACAAGCCGCCTTAGAAACCGGCAATACCAGACCCAGCAGATGTTCAATGGCCTGGGCCAGGGAAGTGGTGCTGCCCGTGGCGTAGAACGCCAGTGCCGGACTGCCGGCTTGTTCAGCCAGACAGCCCTCCAGCGCCAGTCTGCGCTGGGTTTCCCGGGCCACTGGAAAACCGGTTTCCAGCACTTGAACCGACTGACCCGCCAAGCTTTGTATGAGCGGCGCCAAAAAAGGATAGTGCGTACATCCCAGCACCAGTACGTCGGCACCCTGCCCCACCAGCGCGCCGATGTAGCGGCTGAGCAAAGACGCTATGTCAGGGCCGGTGAGTTCACCCTGCTCTACAAACTCCACCAGCCCCGGGCAAGGCTGGACCAACACGGTTTTATCTGCCGCATAGCCTTGCACCAAAGCCCTGAATTTTTCGCTGGCCAAGGTATTGGATGTCGCCAAAATACCCAGCACTCCCGTTTGCGTTTGCATGGCGGCCGGTTTAACGGCGGGCTCTATGCCCACCACCACAGCGCTTGGAAAACACTCGCGAACTTGGGCAATGGCCGCCGCGGTTGCGGTGTTACAGGCAATAACGAACGCTTTGGCATGCAACTGGGTCAGGCAAAAACGGGCCACCGCCAGCGTTCTTTCGACAATGAAAGCCTGCGGGCGGTCACCATAGGGCACATGGGCATTGTCTGCCACATATACAAATCGCTCGTTGGGCAGCACTTCCCTGAGGCTGCGCAACACCGACAAACCGCCAACACCGGAATCAAACACGGCGATGGGGGCATTTTTAAGTTCATCGGGTGCGTCTTTAAACAGGTCGCTCACGTTGCAAACCATCGCCTGAAGTGTGGAAACAAACGCATGATATGGCAAACTGCGGACTGTCGGATACTGCAAGCCCTGAAGATGAAATTTGAACATTTGGTACAAATCAATGACACCACACTGTTTGCGCTGCAGCCGTTAAGCCGGGCGCAACTGTGGCAAGGCCTGGTGGCGCGAGCTTACCAGCCCACCGACTTCCTGATCGGCTTGGAAGCTTGTGACATTACAAAAGAGGAAACGCGGGCTGGCATCACCACGCTACAACGCAAACTGGATTTCGGCGCCTTCAAGATGCAGGACACGCTAACGCTTGAACCCCTGCAGCGCACCACCATTGCGGTGGATGCCACCGAGATGTTTTCTGCCAGCCGTTTGAGCATTGCCATTGAGGAACCCACACCGGGCGATCTGTTTTTGCGTTTCACCTATGAATGGGATGAAGCGGATGCAGACTCGGCTTTGGACCTCACCACCCTGGAAATCAGAAAGCAGGCTTATAAAAATGCGGACCTGGACACCGTGCAGCGGATTCGGGAAATGACTCACGAATGCCCTTCAAGCGATAAGCTCCATTGAAAACGAAAATGAACCGCGCCTTGATTGCTGCAGCGCTCTTGTTTGCTGCCAGTCTGGTCAGCGTTGCCTGCACAAGCCTGAACCCCTATTTCACGGCTTCGAAATCGCACCATCGCAGCGATGGCTTCGTCAATACCGATGGCTCGCGAATCGAAAAAAATGCGGATGACCTGTGGGCCTGGGTGAAAGAAAACTTTAATTCTGGCCTCCCGAAACCACCGAGCACTTTCATACAGGGCTACAACTTTCCAGTGGTCACACCGGACCGCGAGTGGCTGACCAACAACCGGACGCAAACCAGCTTCACTTGGTTGGGCCACGCCACCATGCTGCTGCAGACCGGCGGGCTGAATGTGGTGCTGGACCCAATATTTTCCGAGCGCGCATCGGCAGTGCAATGGCTGGGCCCCAAGCGCAAGGTGCCCGTTCCCTTACAAATTAAAGAGTTGCCCAGCATTGATGTGGTACTGATCTCCCACAACCACTTCGATCACATGGATGCAGATTCGGTGACAGAACTGGCCAGGCAATTTCCTGCAGTCAGGTTTTTGGTGCCCTTGGGCACGGAGCGCTGGTTTCGCCAGTACGGTATTGCCAACGTGCGCGGTATGGACTGGTGGGAAACAGACACACTGAAAGGCACAGGCTTTCATTTTGTACCGGCTCGCCATTGGTCAGTTCGCAATTTTTTGGACCGCAATGAAAACCTGTGGGGCGGCTGGGTGGTTAAGAACGCAGCGCATTCCTTCTTTTTTTCAGGCGATACCGGCTATAGCAATGACTTCAAGGACATTGGGGCGCGCTTTGGCGGCTTTGATCTCGCCGCCTTGCCTGTGGGCGCCTATGAGCCCCGCTGGTTCATGCGCGATCAGCACATCAACCCGGATGAAGCGGTGAAGATCCACCAGGAAGTGAAAGCCAGGAAAACCGTGGGCGTGCACTGGGGAACCTTTGAATTGTCCATGGAGTCCTTGGACGCCCCTTTGGGAGATGTGCCTGCTGCGGTTGAAAAGGCAAAACTGGCCAGCGATGAATTCATCCTCATCAAGCATGGCGAAACCCTGAAATTTTGATGTATCCACCTAAAATGGGTTAATCAGCAGTACCTTACCCAAACAGGGGAATGATTCTCTGAGGGTCAGGGCAGATCATGTGGTCTAAGACACTTGATATGAATTGCCATGACAATCACGCTCGCTTATCAAAACAGCACTGAACACGCCCAATATCAATTTCAGGAATCAAACAAAGAGAGACGCGCCGCCTTGATGGCCGCAAGGCTGAAGCGCCCGTCTTCCAATAAACGCGCCATCAAGGTGGGGCAGCAGGTGGAATACGAGGGTGAAAGCGGCGTGGTGGCTGCCATCAACATTGCGTGCCTTGGCCGGTGGCCTGGCCATATTTACCCCTATGTGGTGAATCTGGACTGTGGCTTGGTGGTTCGCTGCAACAATCTGGACTTGCGTATTCCCTGATCGACACCCCTCCACAATTCGGTTAGCGTTGGCAATTCTCTTAAACCAGACACCAACGGATCAATACCGATGACCGAATGCATAGGCATCATAGGACTGGGCGCCATGGGTGGCGCCATGGCGAAACGATTGCTCGCCGCAGGCTACAAGGTGAACGCTTGGGCCAGACACCCCGAAAAAGCGGCACCTCTGG
The DNA here is from genome assembly GCA_040379625.1 of Burkholderiaceae bacterium. Taxonomy (GTDB): domain Bacteria; phylum Pseudomonadota; class Gammaproteobacteria; order Burkholderiales; family Burkholderiaceae_B; genus SXZD01. Next base: position 2,037 of record JBEIKS010000184.1, on the reverse strand, counting down.
TAAGCGACGGATTGCAGTTGCTCCCCTCACCACAGGCCTTGTTTGAAGTCTCCAGCGTTTTGCTGACCAACTTGACCACCACCGCCGATGTAGCGTCCGTGCTGCTGGGCCCCCAAGGAGCAGTCACAGCCCTGAAACCCGGCAGCTTGGTCATTGATTTTTCAACCACAGACGCCGCGGTTACAAAAACCATTGCAGCCGAACTGAAAGCAAGGCAGATCGGTTTTCTGGACGCACCGGTCTCCGGCGGTCAGGCCAGAGCGCAAGCCGGTACACTTTCCATCATGGTGGGCGGAGAGGCCGCGGATCTGGCGCGCGCACAACCCTTGCTCGAAGTACTTGGGAAAAGCATCAGGCATGTGGGTGCCAACGGCAGCGGCCAGGTGATCAAGGCCTGCAATCAGATGGTGATGTGCTCCACATTGTTGGGCATTGCAGAAGCAGTGACGTATGCAAAACACTTCGACGCAGACATCAACACCTTGGTGAGCGTACTGAGCGCGGGCTTGGCCGGCAGCGAGGTGCTTAACTGGGCAGGCCCGAAAATGGCCACCGGTGACACATCAACCACCATTGCAGCACGCCTGCATGAAAAAGATTTGCGCATGGTGCTCAACACATTGAGCACCGAACAATTACACTTGCCACTGACTGAACTGACCTCACAACGGCTGACCGAACTGATTGCCGGCGGAGGCGGAGACCAAGACACCAGCGCGGTGCTCGGCATTGTGGAAAAACACTCAAAAGGACACCAAAAATGAAATTATTCGGTTCTGTGACCAGCCCGTTTGTACGGAAAATTCGCGTCATTCTTGCGGAAAAATCACTTGCCCACGACTTCGTCATTGAAGATGTGTGGAACGCAGCTTCAACCATTGCGACTCGCAATCCGCTGAGCAAGGTACCCACACTGGAACTGACAGAGGGCAACGTCATTTATGACTCAAAAGTGATTTCAGAAGCGCTGGAATTGTTGCACCCCATGCCTTGCCTGGTTCCCAGCGACATTCATCACAGAATTGAAATCAGAAAGCTGGAAGCCTTGGGAGATGGCATCAGCGAGGCGGCAGTGACTGCTTTTCTGGAAACAAAATTTCATGGCGAAGACAAAAAAAGCGATGAATGGCTGAAGCGTCAGGAATTAAAAGTAGACCGTGGTTGCGAGGCCTTGGCCGAACTGCTTAAAAACAGCAAATCCGGTTTTTTGCACAATGGTTTCTCGTTGGCAGACATTTCTGCCGGTTGCGCGCTGTTGTATGTGGAACTGAGAATGCCGCAGCACCCTTGGAGAGCGCGGCACCCGGAACTCAATGCCTATGCAGACTTGTTGGCGCAGCGTGAAAGCTTTCACAGCACGCGCGCCAACGCCTGAGCCAACCCCCCCTGCCTGTTTACTGCGCGCCCTTACGGCGCGAGTACAGGGCTGCCAGCGCCTTTCCGGTGTGTGAGGCGCCCGGCTTGCGTGCCAACTGGGCAGGCGTTCCCTGAGCGATCACCCGACCACCACCGGAGCCACCTTCAGGCCCCATGTCTATGACCCAATCTGACTGCGCAATCAGATCCAGATCGTGTTCAATGGTGACCACGGTGTGCCCTGCATCCACCAAGCGGTGCAGCACCGCAATCAGTTTTTCCACATCGTTCATGTGCAGGCCAACGGTGGGCTCATCAAGCACGTACAAGGTGGGCACAGTACGCAAATTGCGCATGCGGGGGACTGGCTTCACCTTGTCCAGCGCTTCGCCCTCGGCAGGCACTTTCACCTTGGCCAACTCCGTCACCAACTTGATGCGCTGGGCTTCGCCACCAGACAATGTCGGGCTGGGTTGCCCCAGGGTCAAATACCCCAGACCCACATCCTGCAATAGCTTGAGCGGTTCGTGAATGCTGCGGTGTGCCTCAAAAAACGGCACAGCCTCATCAACGCTCATGCCCAAAATATCGGCAGCGGTTTTTCCGCGCCAACGGACCTGAAGGGTTTCTGGATTAAAACGTTGGCCGCGGCAAGCTTCGCACAGCACTTTCACATTGGGC
>JBEIKS010000183.1:0-5348 GCA_040379625.1 Burkholderiaceae bacterium | reverse complement strand
TGGTGGTTTGGTGGTTTGGTGGTTTGGTGGTTTGGTGGTTTGGTGGTTTGGTGGTTTGGTGGTTTGGTGGTTGGGATTTTTCAGACGTGCGATTGCTGGTTTCTAAGTCCAGTCTTGGTTGCAGGGCTGGTTTTTTTAAGATACGCAGCTACCTCGCTGCCAAGGACATTCAGGGAGCCCGCCCGAACGACCTCGCAACAAGCGACGCCGCCCCCTGGCGGCGAAGGAAAGACCCCATTGGGTTTTCCGTCAAGCTTGTCAGAGCGGAGTTCGGAAACAGCGGGTTTCCGTCCTCGCAGGGAGGCAGCTGCGGATCAACGGGTTTGCGTCCTGACAGCGAGACCGCTGCGTATCAGTCTAGCAGCCCCCCAACTTTCCCAGCGCCCACTCCACATGCTCAGCCAGCAATGCGCTGGCGCTGGGCAAACAAGCGCGCAGTGCCTCAATGGCTTGAGCTGTTGGCGGTCCGTTGCCAATTGCAATGACAACATTGCGCTGCCAGCGCGCATGGCCGATGCGCCGAATTGCAGAGCCTTCCGTCAATGAGAGAAACTCAGCTTCGGTCCATTTCAAGAATGCCAGCAAGGCTTGCGGGCGCATGGCATCGCGTTCCTTGAAGTCCGGCAGCGGGCTTGTTTTTGCGTATTTGTTCCACGGGCAAATTAACTGACAGTCATCGCAACCATAAATCCGGTTGCCAATGGCCTCCCGGAATTCAAGGGGAATCGCGCCTTCATGTTCAATGGTCAGGTAGGAAATGCAACGGCGGGCGTCCAGCCAGTAGGGCGCTACGATGGCTTGCGTCGGGCAGATGTCGATGCAGGCAGTGCACTGGCCGCAATGTGCAGTGGTGGCTGTGCTTGTTTGAAACGGATAGTCGGTGAGAATTTCACCCAGAAAAAACATGGAGCCAGCGTCGCGGTTGATCAGCAACGTGTGCTTGCCGCGCCAGCCCAACCCCGCTTTTTCAGCAAGCGCTACTTCCAGCACCGGGGCAGAATCCACGAACACTCGGTAACCCATGGGGCCTATGTTTTGAACCATCAAGTCTGCAAGTTGCTGCAGTTTTTTTCTCAGCACCTTGTGGTAGTCTCGCCCGCGTGCATACAGGCTGACATAGCCTTGATCGCTTTGTTCGATGCTGCGCCAAGCGCTGTCGCGCCAGTCGTCGGGTAAACTTTCCGCAGTGTCCTGCGTTGTTTGCTCAGCCAGATAATTCAGGCGGACGGAAATAACGCGTACGCAGCCTTCCGCCAAACTGTCGGGGCGGGCGCGTTTCATGCCGTGGCGAGCCATATAATGCATGCTGCCGTGCCGGCCTTCGTCTAGCCATTGCTGAAGTTTGGGCTCGCAATGCTTCAGGTCGGTGTCGGTGATGCCCACGGCGTCCAACCCCAGGCTGTGTGCCCATTGTTTGAGTTGTTCCCAGGAAAAATTACAAGTGTCCATAGTGCCTGATGATATCAATATGCACCTGCCTGATGAAGCGGCGCTTCACAGCGTGGCCGCTGCATTGTGGAAAGTGTTGTCGGGCGGGCTGGTTTTTTATTTTGAGGGGCCGGTGGGTGCGGGAAAAACCGCTTTTATTCGTCAGGTGTTGCGTTCTGCAGGTATTAAAGGCGCAATTCGCAGTCCAACCTATACTTTGGTTGAACTTTATACGCAATCGAATTTATACTTATATCACTATGATTTATATCGATTCTTCGATCCTTTCGAATGGGTGTCTTCGGGGTTCGACGAATTTTTCAACAACGCCAGCGTGGCGTTCATTGAATGGCCGGAAAAAGCGCAGGGTGTTTTACCTCCCGCTGACATTCTGGTTGCCATGGATTACGCAGGTGACGGACGGTCGTTCAACGCAACTGCGCTGAGCCAAAAAGGATTGCAGTGTCTGATTTCTTGGAAAAACAAACTCGCGTAGGTGGATTTCAGCCCAATCGCAGGCGATTGCTGGCGTCGGCGGGTTTGGGTTTAACGCTGCCCTTGGTGTTTCCGGGTTTTGCCATGGCCACCGATATTCTCGCGGTTCGTGTCTGGCCGGCGGCTGAATACACGCGCGTCACCTTGGAACATAACAACAGCCTGAAGTTTTCTCATTTTGTGATGAGTAGCCCAGACCGTTTGGTGCTCGACATTGAAGGGGCTGATCTGAACGCGGCGCTGCGTGACTTGATCAGTAAGATTATCCCCAATGATCCTTTTATTGCGCAGGTTCGCGTGGCCCAAAACAAGCCCCGCTTGGTGCGTCTGGTGTTTGATTTGAAAGTCCCTGTCACGCCGCAGGTGTTCCAGTTGGAACCGGTGGCCGAGTACAAGCACCGCTTGGTTTTGGATTTGTTTCCCACCACGCCCTTGGCAGACCCGTTTGCGGCTTTTATGGACGACGAAGCCCGGTTTCCACGCTTGGACAAACCAGCGGAAAAAACAAGCACTGAAAAAACCAGCCCTGAAAAAACCAACCCTGAAAAAGCAGTTGCTGAAAAGTCCAAACCTCAGCCCAGCCCTGAAAAGCAGACCAACCCGATACACTCCCGCTGGATAACGGTGGCGCTGGATGCTGGCCATGGGGGCGAAGACCCTGGTGCCATAGGCGCCATGGGAACACAGGAAAAAAAGGTGGTGCTTGATATTGCCAAGCGCTTGAAGTCCAAGATTGATGCCATTCCCGGTATGCGGGCCGTGCTGACCCGCGACGGTGACTATTTCGTGCCGCTCAACACCCGGGTGGAAAAAGCGCGCAAGGCCAAAGCCGATCTGTTTGTGTCCATACATGCGGATGCTTTCATCAAACCCGAGGCCAGAGGTTCTTCCGTGTTTGCGTTGTCAGAAAAGGGCGCCAGTTCAGCGGCCGCCCGTTGGCTTGCAGACAATGAAAACGCGGCTGATCTGGTGGGGGGCGTGAATATCCGCACCCAAGACCAGCAACTTGCCAAGGTGCTGTTTGACCTGTCCACCACCGCTCAAATCACCGACAGCTTGAAGGTCGGAAAAGCCGTGCTCAACGAATTGGGCAACCTGAACAAATTGCACAAATCTTATGTAGAGCAGGCTGGATTTGCCGTGCTCAAGGCACCGGACATTCCTTCCATACTCATTGAAACCGCTTTTATCAGCAACCCCGAAGAAGAAAAGCGTCTGACTGAAGACGCCTATCAAGATCAAATGGCCAAAGCCATTGTCAGTGGCATTCAACGTTACTTTGCCAAGGTGGTTGCCATTCGAACCTGAGTTTTTTTTCTGAGCGTATGGCGTTTAAAACAGGCGCCGCCTTGCTGCAGGTCTGTGTTCATTGATCAGCGCTGCATCGAGTTGCTTACCCAAGCCTTCAATATTACGGTTTCTGAGTTGTATTTCACCTTCCGTGGGTTCGGTGGCGGCGCTGCGTTTGGCAAATGTCCGCTTCGCAGCTTGCAGCAATACAGAGCTGTCTTTATCTTGTTGCAGGCAGGTTTGTATTGCGGCCTCTGGCGTGCTCGGGTTGCTGATTGCGGCTTGTCGTACGCGCAAATCTTCTTGCGGTTGTAAAAGCTTGTGCAGCAGCGTCAGGGGGGCTTGCGGGTTGTGGGCCAGTGCAATTCGAATGTTCAGGCCGGGGTTGTTGATACCCAGCGCTTGGTTGTGGGGCATGCGACTGAGCGCATCAAGTTGCATGTACATGTCTGCTGTCAAGGCCTTGCTGCCCGCCAGTAGTGTGCGCAAATCCGTCAGTGTGTTGCGTGGTGTCGTTACATCGTCGTTTTCAATTGGCGCCTCGTAATTCAGGGCCCAGTTCACCAAGCGTTGATGATCTTGAGACAACTGCACCTTATGGGGCGGCTGGTACTGGTTTTTTAACTCACCGATCAGCCCTTCGTTTGCTGTCAGAAACTCTTCAAGGTGATTTATCACCTTGGGGTGGAAATCGTTTGTCGTAATTGCTGTGATCAGTCGTTCGCGAACGGCTGTGTTGTAACAGGCCTTCAATAAGTTCGCGCCATCGTCCAGAAATTCCTCACCATTTAGCACGCGGGGGAGTATGCAGGTTTCCAGCGCTTCTCGCGCTGGGTTGTAAGGCATGGGGGTTTGAGGATTCAAAGGGGCTGCGGCGGGGAGGTTGTTCATTTGTATTAATCGTGGTGTTTGGATTAATTGTGTGTTGAATCAACGCTCACCGGTTCCATCGCCTTAAAAAATAAGATGTTCAGTTGATGTTTGCACTGCTCACCATGCGTTCAACGTAGCGTGCGATCAAGTCAATTTCCACATTCACCTGCACGCCGGGCTTGAGGTGCTTCAGAGTGGTCATTTCAACGGTGTGGGGAATCAGGTTGATATCGATTTCCGTGCCCGTGGTTTCGTCCCTGACCTGATTTACTGTCAGGCTGGTGCCGTTGATGGTGGCCGAGCCTTTGTAGGCGAAGTATTTTCTTAAAAACTCAGGCACGCGAACGGCCAGGTGCCAGCTTTCCCCGACTTGCTCAAACACTGTCACGGTGCCCAGACCATCCACGTGGCCTGTCACCAGATGTCCGCCCAAGCGGTCAGACAGGGTGAGGGCTTTTTCCAGATTCACTTCGCCGTGTTCGGTCAGCCCCATGGTTTTTGAAAGGCTTTCCCGCGAAACGTCGACGCTGAAATGGGTGTCGGATTTTTCAATGACGGTCATGCAGGCGCCTTGAATGGCAATCGAGTCACCGAGTTGTACATCCGCCAGTGGCAGGCGACCGGCATGGATGCGCAGGCGAACGCCAGCGTCATCGGTGTTGCCCAGTGGTGAAATGCTTTCTATGCGCCCAATGGCGGCGATGATACCTGTGAACATGGGGGTTTCCTTAAAAGCCTGAAGCGGGTTTTGTAAAGCGCAAACGGAGGTCTGGCGCCAGTTCTGTGTGTTCCTGTAGTACCCAGTCGTGGGTGTGTTGCAATGAGGCCGCTGGCGCCAGCGCGGCGAAAGGCAGACCTGCGCCCAGCAGGCGGGGTGCCTGGTACACCAGCAATTCATCAACGCAGCCCGCACTCAACAGCGAGGCATTGAGTTTTGCCCCAGCCTCTACATGGAGTTCATTGATGCCGCGCAGCGCCAAGTTTTGCAGCAGTGCGGTGAGATCTAATTTGCCTTGGCTGTTGCCCGGAATATGCAGCAACTCGATACCCAGTTCGCGCAACTTAGAGGCTTTTTCTTGCAGGGCGCTGGCCGGGTGGCGCAGGCCTATGCCTGTGCTGCGTTCTTCAAGGCCATCGACTGCATGGGCGAGCCACACTGGTCCGCCTTCCTGCGCAGAATCAAGAATGCGGGCATATGGATCTATTTCAAGCCGGCTGTCTGCAATGATGCGTGTGGGTTGCCGGGGGGTGTTGATGCCGCG
>JBEIKS010000182.1:0-5365 GCA_040379625.1 Burkholderiaceae bacterium | reverse complement strand
CAGCGTCGTTTTGGGCTCAGGCTTGTAACCGCTGAGCAACAGGGCCTGCTCAAATTCATCAGCATAAACAAGCCAGTTGGTTCGCAGTTCCAGTCGGCCTTTCAATGCGAGCAGGTTGGGCCACACCGGATGCCCATGCCATCGCCGCATCAAGTGGTGTGCCTTGGGCCATGGGTTGGGATAAAGCAAATAATGTTGATCCACTTCAACATTTAGCTGGTTCAACGCCCGCCAGAGGTCTTGGGCATCTGCCCGTACCAGACGCAAGTTTGCGGGTTGGGTCTCTGACACCTTGCCCAGCCGGTGTGCAGATTGGTCTATGCCCAACACCCAGTGGTCGGGGTGGGCTTTTGCCAGTTGTAAGCTGGAAAGACCCGTACCACAGCCGCTGTCGAGTATCCAGGGTGCTTGCCTGTGTTCCCGCACCAATGTCTCTGCCAAGTCTGATACCCAAGGCGGTATGGGACGCAAAAAACGGGTGTTCAGGTGTTTTTCAACAACGGTTTGCAAGTCTGGGTGGGTTTGCTCCTGATTGGAGCTGACGGGTTTGCTCACCACTTCAGAAACCCCAGTGAACGTCCACGTCTTTGGCGGCGGCTTCCTGCAGCATTTTTAACAGGGGGTAGGCGCGTTGGTGAAGGCTGACAGGCGCAGCCATGCCTTTTGGCAAGGCAGCCTCTTCATCTTCCGTGAGCGGATTTTCACTGTGCGCCATTTTGTCCTGCTCAATGGCGGCGACCAGTTTGGCAATGGCTTCCGGCAAGTGTTCGGTGGTGATGACGCCACGGTCTTGTAAATCAACGTTCAAGATTTTTGCCAGCAGGTCTGCATGCGCTTTTAGCATGACGATTTCCGCACTGGCTTTTGACCTGAATTTAACGATGCCCATCTCAGGGTTTTCCTTTAAGTTTGCTTCTGCCCATACCGAGCTTCAAGCGTGTATATTGCAAAAAAACTGCCAGATCCATCATGTTACTTTTTTTAAGAAAATGTCTGCTGCTTGCCGCATGCTTTGCGCTGGTTTCAGGTTGCACGCCTGCTTTCGACTGGCGAAAAGTAGGCGATGCCGCCGGTACTTATTCAGCCACCTTTCCGGCCAAGCCCGTTGAGGCTACACGCGAATTTGTGATTGCGGGTGAGACTTTGAAACTCACCCTGCATTCTGCCACTGCCCAAGGTGCTTTTTTTGCTGTCGGCTCACTGCCGCTGACAGCGGAACAAGAAGCCAAGGCGCCGGAAATCCTGAAAGCCTTGCAAGCCGCCATGACCAACAACATTGCCGCCACGCAAACCAAGGAGCAGCAGGTCTTGATTGCCGGACGGCAATGGACGCAGGTCAGGGCAGAGGGTTCTTTGGGCAAGGGCAAGCCAGCGGTCATGCTGGGGCGCTTTGTTGTTTTGCCCGGAAAAGTGCTGGAAGTCATTGCTTTGGGTGAGCAGGGCGTTATGTCTGAAGAGGTGATGGATGCCTGGTTTTCAGGCTTCAAGCTGGAAAGGGATGCGCCATGAACGCCGGTGAGTTCGAACTGCCCGAACAACCGCACGACCCGAAATTACCCGAGGTGGAAGGTGCCTTGGCCAGACGCATGTTCATTATTTTTGCCTTCGCCTATGTGATTTCTTATGGCATGCGTGCGATTAACGCGGTCATCGCCCCTGAATTGATTCGCGACTTGCAATTAAGCTCCGGGCAGCTTGGTCTGCTGGCTTCTGCCTACTTTCTGACATTTGCAGTGATGCAGTTGCCGGTGGGCATCTTGCTGGACCGTTTTGGGCCGCGGCGGGTGGATGCCCTGCTGATGTTGATGACAGCCCTGGGCGCCTGTTTGTTCGCTGTGGCTGATTCCTTTGCCTTGCTGTGGTTGGCGCGCGCCATTATCGGCATTGGCGTTTCAGCCTGCCTGATGGCGGCGGTGCAGGCGTATGCACTCTATTTCAAACCGCACCTTCAGGGTTCGATGTCGTCCTGGATGCTGATGGCCGGTTCGGTGGGGGCTGTGTTGGTCACCACCCCTGTTTATTATGTGATGCCCCTGGTGGGTTGGCGGGGTGTGTTCCTGATTGTCGCGGTTTCCTGTGTGCTTGCCAGTGCAGCGCTGTGGTGGGGCTTGCCGCGTTTGCCGTTTCCCGGAAAGGGCCAGCGCATTGCTGACCTGTTGCCCGGTTTCAAGCAAATTTTTTCTCATCCGCACTTTTGGAGAATTGCGCCGCTGGCTGGCTTTGTACAAGGCGGCTTCATGGCGTTTTCAGGGTTGTGGATGGGTCCTTGGCTGACGAAGGTGCAGGGGCTGAGTGGGGATGCCGCCGCACAGGTCTTGTTCTGGTTTTCCATCAGCCTGATGACGGGTTATTTTGTGACGGGTTTGTTGTCTAGAAGGTTGTCGCTCAAGGGCAAGGGCGTGGGCTCGCTGATTGTTGGCGGTGTCGGTTTTTCTTTCCTGTTCTTGTTCGCGCAAATTTATACAAACGGCGCGCTGGGCTTGGCTGGCTGGTTGGCCTACGCTTTTGTTTGCAGTGGTTCCATAGTGACTTACACCTGGTGTAACCAACCCTTCCCCAAAGTGCTGACCGGGCGCTCTAGCACCGCCTTGAACCTGATTATTTTTTTGGGCGCCTTTTTTATTCAATGGGGCATGGGCGTGGGCATTGATGCTTGCGTTGCTGCTGGCAACACCATTGAGGATTCCATCAAGATGGTGATGTACGTGCTGTTTGGGTTGATGCTGGTCTCGTTTTTGTGGTTTGTGCGGCCCGAACGCAAAGAGCCGCTTTCGGCTGCGTCACGCTGAGGGTTTCAGGTGCAGCAGTTTTCGCAGTTGCAGCGCCTCGGCCAAATGGGGCTTTTCAATGTGGTTGCTTTCGGCAAGGTCTGCGATGGTGCGGGCCACACGAAGCACGCGGTGTGTGGCTCTGCCAGACCAGTTTAACTTTTGCGCCGCTGAAACCAGCCAAGCAGTGTTGTCTGCGGAAAGCTGACAATGTTCGTCCAGTGCTTCATTCTGAAGCTGGTTGTTGGTGTGCTGCTGTCTTTGAATTTGCCGGCCGCGGGCGGCCTCCACCCTTGCCTTGATGCTCGCTGAGCTTTCACCCTCGGCACCGGCCAGCAAGGTGGCTTGGTCTGTGGCGGGTACTTCAATGCCGATGTCCAGCCTGTCGAGCAGGGGGCCGGAAAGTTTCATGCGGTAACGCGCCACCGCTTGTGCGCTGCACCGGCATTGCTGTGAGGGGTGTCCCAGCCAACCGCAGGGGCAAGGGTTGTGAGCGACCACCCACTGAAAGCGCGCCGGGTAAGTGACCGCATGTCCTACGCGTGCCAAATGCACCTGACCGGTTTCCAGCGGTTCGCGCAGCGATTCCAGGCAGCGTCTGTCAAATTCAAGTACTTCATCGAGAAACAAAAGCCCGTTGTGAGCCAGCGTAATGCTGCCCGGTTGCGGGGGCTTGCCACCCCCGACGATGGCTGCGCTGGAAGCGCTGTGGTGCGGACTTTCAAACGGCCGGTTGCCATATTGCAGGGGCAAACCCTTCAAGCTGCGCAAGGCGGCTGATTCCAGCGCCTCTTCTTCGGAGGGGGCGGGCAAGATGCCGGGCAGACGTTGGGCCAGCATGGATTTTCCGCTGCCGGGTGGCCCCATCATTAACAGGTTGTGTCCGCCAGCGGCCGCGATTTCCAACGCTCTTTTGGCTGCGTGCTGACCTTTGACGCTTTTTAGGTCGGGCACTGTTGTGCAATCTATTTGCAGGCGCCCTTCGGTTCTTGCCAATGGGGTTCCGTGACCCACCAAGTGGGCGCAAGCCGCCAGCAAGGTGGGGGCGCCATAGACGCTCAGGCCTGCAACGCAACCGGCTTCTGCGGCTTCACGGTGCCCCAGCAACAACTGCCGGGGCTTCAGTTGGTTCGAGTGCTTGAGGTTGTATTGCCTAAGGCTGAGTGCGAGTGCAAAAGCACCTGAACTGCCAAGAATTTCGCCGGACAGCGACAACTCGCCTGAAAACTCCCAGGCATCAAGGTCTGCCTTTGGCAACTGCCCGCTGGCTGCCGCAATGCCTATGGCGATGGGCAGGTCAAAGCGGCCTGAGCCCTTGGGCAAATCGGCGGGTGCCAGATTCACTGTAATGCGACGGGATGGGAATTCGAAACCGGAGTTTAGCAATGCAGAACGCACCCGTTCGCGGCTTTCCTTCACCTCTGCGTCTGGCAGCCCTACCATCTGAAAGCTGGGCAGGCCGTTGGCCAAGTGAATTTCTACCCGCACGGGCAAGGTTTGCGCGCCTTTTAAAGCGCGGGATTGCACAACACTGAGAGACACGAATTTGCCGCCAAGGGTTAAGAAACGCGCCTGTTTTAAAGTGACAAGCGGTTTTTTTCAAACCTTAACCTCAAAGGGGGAGCAGAACGGCTGACTCTATTTAGGTGTGTGATGGCAGGTGTCAGTTAGGGTTTTTTTGGCGGGCTTCCAGTTCGGCCACACGTTTTTCCAGTGCGCTGAGCTTTTCACGGGTGCGCAACAGCACTTGCTGATGGATTTCAAAATCTTCGCGACTGACCAACTCCCATTGGGAAAGGCTTTGCTGAAGCAATGCACGCAGCGGGCTTTCCTTGCCCAACGGGCTGACGGTGGAAAACAGTTGGCCGATACGACTTTGCAGATCATCGATGAAGTGCGAGCGATCCATAAATAACTCCTTGAGGTGCTTGGCGAAATATTAACACTGCGCTTTAAGCGATGGTGTTAGTGCGGTGGCTGATGAAGTTCAAAGAAAGTGCATCTCCAAGCACCAACATTGTGCACAACAATGGTGCGCGCACAGTGCGGAACGCTTAAAAAGACCAATATGAGTGCGTGTTATGAGTTTGTTTGGTGCGCGAGCCGAAAAATTGACATTTGTAAAACTTCTACATGTGCTTGTTTTCGGTGCCTTTTTAGCTGGCACGGTTCTCGCAAGGAAAGGACAGACCAAATTATTTTGGGCTTTTGACTAACAGGAGAAAATAGAAATGAAAAAATCAACACTTGCATTCGCCATTTTTGCCGCTCTGAGCGCTGCACCTGCTTTCGCTGCTGAGCCAACCCCCGATTTCACTTTCACAGGCAATGTGAACGTTTTGACTGACTATCGCTTCCGCGGAATTTCTCAGACTGCCCGCGGCCCAGCGCTGCAGGGCGGCTTTGACGTAGCGCACAAGAGTGGTTTCTATGCTGGTAACTGGAACTCGAATGTGTCTGGCGAGTCTTTTCCCGGCGGAAACGGTTTGGAAATGGATTTTTACGCCGGCTACAAAGGTGAATACAAAGGCGTAGGGTTCGATATCGGTAATCTGTACTACTACTACGATAACGCCCGTTATCAATTGTTCAATGAT
>JBEIKS010000181.1:0-5391 GCA_040379625.1 Burkholderiaceae bacterium | reverse complement strand
GCTGACTGTTTAAGCCGGAGCTTGCATGCCGGGCATCAAAGTAATGCCCGGTACTTGCTTGCAGCGGGCTATCCAGGCCTGAACATTGGGAAACGGCGTTAAATCGAATTGCGCTTCGTGGGCCAGCGCGAGGTAGGGGAGACAACATAAATCGGCCAGAGAAAACTCAGTGCCCACCAGCCAATAGTTCATGGACAAATGCTTGTCCAGCAAGCGCATGCTGTTTTCAGTGACTTGCAGCGCATGTTCAAACGCAATGGGAATTCCCAGGCGGTGGTGCTTTCTGAGACTGGCCATGCCACTGTGTATTTCATTGGCAGAGAAAGAAATCCATTCCATGAGGCGGGCCTGTTCCAGCGGGCTTTCCGGCCACCATTTTCCTTTGCCATGCAAGCTCGCCAAATAAACCAGAATGGCGTGGCTGTCTACAATCAGCCCCTCCGGGGTTTGCAGCGCAGGCACCTGTCCTCTGGGGTTGATTGCCAAAAACGCCGCTTGCTTGTGTTCTCCGTTTTTAAGGTTGATGTTCACCTCATCACATTCGATGTTCAAAAAATTCATCAGCATGCGAATTTTGTGGGTGTTGCCCGAGGGCGGAAATCCGAAGAGTGTGTAGGTCATGGCGTTTAATGTTTCGCGGCCGCTCTAATAATCAAAGGACAGCAGGGGGTTTTAACAACCCACACCGTATCACGATGTTCATAATCGGTGGGTTGTCCGACAATCTGGCTGGCAATGCAGTTGGCTTGTCGATTGATCGGTTCAAGTGTGGCGCTGATCTGGCCGTCGATTTCCACGCAATCGCCCAAGGCAAACACATGCTCTGCAGCCATCAATGTTGTATTGTTCACCACAATGCCGCGGTTGGTTTGCAAGCCCATGCTTTCTGCCAGTCTTAACCGGGGCACAATGCCCATGCAGGCAATGGCGATGTCGGCTTTCACGACGTCCATTAATCCGTGCCCCAATTCCATTTCAATGGCGACGCCGTGGTCTTGCCATGCATTGATATGGCTGATTCTTGACTCGCCGATAAAACGCACGCCAAGGCCCTGCAAAGAAAGCTTCAGCGCAATGGCCTGGTCTTTTGCCAGACGTGCAGCCAGCGGTAGCGCCGCCTGATCAATCAGGCTGACTTCCAGGCCGGCATTTACAAAGTCATTGGCCAGTTCGCAACCCACCAGCCCCGCACCCACAATTGCAACGTGAGTGCTCCGGTCTTGTTGCCACGCGGTTTTTTTAACCGCATTCAGCACGTCATTGAATTCGATGTACTGCTTCAGGTCATTGAGCACATGAAGCCGCTTGTTGCCTTCGCCTTTAAACGCCGGCATGCGCGGACTGGCGCCGAGCGCCAGTATCAGGTGTTCATAGGCCAGAGAGCCGCGGCTGGTCAGAATCCGTTTTGTGTTGCGGTTAACTTGCAAGGCCCAGGTGTTGCAGAGCAAACGCACATCAAGTGTTTTGGCTGCTTCTTCGGCTTCCGTGTAACCCTTCAAGGCCCCCAGCCCCCCCAAGCTTTGCAGGCCTGAGAGCTGTGGCTTGCTGTAGCGTCCGCCATTGCATGCACTCACCAGTGTAATGCTGCCTTCGTAACCCTGCGCTCTGAGCGCGTCAATTGCACACCAGCCGGCATTGCCACCCCCCAAAACTACCACGCCCTTTTTTTCTGACATGCGGTTGTGGGTTGCAGGGTTTGCCTTGCGTTTCGCGACAGGTGTTATTTTTCTGAAGTCAGATTTGCTGACGCCACACACCGGGCAGAACCAGTCATCGGGAATGTCTTGCATGCGGGTGCCGGGTGGCAACCCGCTGTCGATGTCGCCGAGGGCTTCGTCATAGATGTAGTTGCAGGCTTCACAAACATATTGCTCAAATGCTGCGCTGGCTGACATCTTCAACTCCTTTTTTCATTGCTGTGCGGAACTGCGTATTCTGTGCAGCTCTTTGCGCAAATGTTTAATGGCCGGGGTTACGATGGCCACGAAGTAACCTTCACGCAATTTTCTTTGTACCGGCGAAGCCAGTGCGTAACCTGCTGCGCCGTTGTGCAGCATGGCCGATTGCGTGGCTCGCAAAGTCAGTTCGGAAGTCATCAGGCGGGTGGTCAGCACCTCGGCGAAGTTGGCGTCACTGCTGTCGAGCACTTGATCGGATTGTGCATGTACCCGTTCGATGATGTCGTGTAACTCCACACGCAATTGTTCCGCGGAATCTTCCAGAAAATGATTCACGTGGCCCAAGGTGTGGTTGCTGCGGTCGATGTGGTCAATGCAGCTTTGAACAATGCCCAAACCCATGCCCACCTGCAGCAAAACAAAGCCGCAGCGTATGCCGGCCAGCCATGGGCCGATGGGGTCGGCGAGAATGTAGTCTTGCGGTACAAACACGTTTTCAAAATGCAGGGCGTAGGTGCCTGTGCCTTCCATGCCCAAGAAACTGGGCACGGGTTTCAAGGCAACACCTGGCCAGTCGCAATGAAATATTGCCATCACTTCCTGACCCCGGCCCGCATCGCCGCCGGGTCTGCCTTCCACCTCAAAGGCAGTCCCCAGGATATTGTCTGGCGCCAGGTTTGAAACCCAGGGCAACTGCCCGTTCACCACATAGCCGCCCGCCACTTTCTTGCCTTGCAGCTTTAAGGTTTCAATGCGGGCAAAGTATTTCATCGGATTGCTCATGCCGGTACCAGCGAGAATTTCGCCGTTGGCTACTTTCGGCAGCAGTGTTTGCTTGAGCGCTGCCGAATGACCTTTCTCAATGTACCAAGCGCAGGCGTCCTGACACCACACCATGAAAGCGGTGGAGCCACAGGTTTGTCCGATTTTCGACATCGCCTGAACCGCCCCGGCAATGTCTGCTTGCGCAAAGGCATTTTGCGTTTGCAAATGCGCACGGTAGGCGCCTGCCTTGCCCAGGGATCGCATTGCCTCGGCGGGGTATAAACCCTCGCGGTCAATGGCTTGAACCAAGGGCGCCAGCTCTCCGACAATCACATGTTCCAATTCTGTCCAGCGAACAGAAGGGGCTAAAAAATCAGATGCACCCATCACATACACTCCCGCGTTTTTTCGAGTCTCAAGCCAGGCTGACTTCCATGGGAATCGGATTGCGGAAGCAGTTGGCCATGGGCGAACAGAAGTTGGCATGCGCCACAATGTCGTCCAGCACTTCACGGCTGGCGTCGCCCTCAACAATCACCTTCACGCGAACCGCTTGAAAACCCATGTCCTGTGCTTGCTTGTCTGCACCGAATGCGCCCCAGGCGGCCGGATTGCCAATGTCGCCCTCCATTTCAATTTCCATTTTTGTCAGAGTCACTTTGCGCGCGGTGGCAACGGCATGAATCCCTACGCACAGGCAGCCGCCCAGTGCGGAGAGCAGTACCTCGGAGGGTGCCGGCGCAGTGTCTTGCCCAAACAGGTGTGGAGGTTCGTCGACCACCACGGCTTCGTGATGCCCGGAAAAAGACAATGAACGGAATTGGCCGTCATACACGGTTTTTGTCTTGATGGTACCGCGGCTGTTTGGGTTGTTTCTTCCTTTTTCCGCAAAGGCGGCCAAGCCGACTGCATCAATCGGTTTAACGGGGGTGTTCAAAGGTTCGGTCACTGCATTCATTTAAAACTCCTGGTGATTGAAAGGAAACTGTTCATGGTTTGTATTGCAAGCCCCGTGCCATGCCATTCCAGCTGTTTTATCCAATGGAGAATTGAACAAAGTAAACAAAATGGACGGTAGGCCACAAAATTGGATATTTTGTACAGTGGGTGGTTAATGGGTTCCCATGCATGCCGATGTCAATGTATGCCCAGTTTTTCAAGGCGGTAAATAAATTGCCGGCGCGTCAGCCCTAACCCCTGTGCTGCTTTTGACTTGTTGCCTTTGGCGGTTTCAAGCGCGCTTCGCAAGGCGGCGTCGTTGTGGGAGTGCACCTCAAAGTAGGCCCGTGTCAGTGCGGGTTCAGCGGGTTGTTGGGGTGTTTCTGCGACAGTCACACCGAAGTGGTCTGCCGGTCTGAGCATGACTTCCTCGGCAAGGTGCTGCCGTATGTCTTCACAGCCAATTTCCTCTTGCGAACTCATCAACACCAGCCGCGTCATCAGGTTTTGCAATTGCCTGATGTTCCCCGGCCAGTCGTAGCTGCACAGCATTGCCAGTGCATCTGGTTTAAGCCTGAGTGTGCGTTGGTAGGTCAGGCTGGCTTGGTGCAGGTAGTGTGAAATCAGCAATGCAATGTCTGCCCCCCGTTCCCGCAGCGAAGGCAGTTTCATGGAAACCACAGACAAACGGTAGAACAGATCCAGACGAAAATTTCCTTGTGCAACTTCTTTCGACAAGTTGCGATTTGTGGCTGCCAGCACGCGGATGTTCAGCGTGGTTTCTTTTCTGCCGCCCACACGCGTCACGGTTCTGTCTTGCAATACCCGTAGCAACTTGCTTTGTTGTGCCAGCGGAATTTCACCGACTTCATCGAGAAACAGGGTGCCCCCCTGTGCTTGTTCAAAGCGGCCCTGTTGTGCGTTGTTGGCACCGGTGAATGCCCCTTTTTCGTAACCGAACATTTCCGATTCAAACAAGGATTCTGGAATGGCTGCGCAGTTAACTTTTACAAACGGCGCGTTCTTTCTGGCGCTGGCATTGTGCAGGGCGCGTGCAAACACTTCCTTGCCGGTACCGGACTCGCCCAGTATCAGCACTGAAATGTCTGTGGGGCCCAAGCGCTCTACCTGACTCAGGCAATTGAGCATGGGGGCAGAGTTGCCCAGAATGCCGTGCTGCCCGTCGTAGCGTTGCAGTTGCTGGCGCAGTGTCTGGTTCTCGGCTTGCAGGCTGGCGGTACGTCGCGCCACCTCTTCATGTATGCGCAGCACCTGGGCCATCAGGGTGGCAATGGTTTTCAGTATTTCAATGTCGTCGTTCAAGGCGCGTTGCCGGCTGCGCAGGCGTTGCACGGCAAGCACGCCTATGGTTTTGCTTTCCTGTTGAATGGGCAATGCAATGAAAGCCACGGTTTCGTTAGGCAACTGCGAGCGTTCAATGGTGCGGTAGAGGTAGTCGGGGTCTTGGTCGATGTCTTGCACCACGCAGAGCTGTCCTGTTGAAAACACCCGTCCTGTCAGCCCTTCGCCCGGGCTGAACCGGCCTTTTTGAATTTCTTCAGGCGTCAATCCGTAGGCGTAGCGAATGGCAAGCTTGCCCGGCTGGCTGTCGTTCTGTTTGTCCGCCAACAACAGCACCCTCCCGCGGTTCAAGCCTAGCCATTCGGACAGCAGATGCAGCATTTCGCGAATGACTTTTTCCGGGTTCAGACTTTTCCCCATCAGTCTGGCAATTTCACGCAGCAGTGCCACCTCGTGTTTTTGCCAGGGTGTGGCGCTGATGTCTGTT
>JBEIKS010000180.1:0-5397 GCA_040379625.1 Burkholderiaceae bacterium | reverse complement strand
CCCCCGATTGCCGTTTTATTGCCCAATATGCTGGTGGGCATGGCCCCAGGCCGTGCATTGTCAGACAAAGAGCTGACCGATTTTGCTCCGCCTGCGGCCTGCGCCCGTCTCATGGCCCGCGGTCATTTCACCGACAGCACGTTTTGTGAGGGTGACCCGCTTGAGGTCTGGATGGCCCAGCGTCTGGGCTGGCAGCCCACACCGCACAGCCACGAAGACGAACACGAACGCCCCTGGAACGACGCCGTGTCGGGTTATGTGCCCTGGGCAATGGTGAATTCCACTGCGCCTGCCAACACGCGCTGGTGGGTCAGTCCCGTTCACATAGAAGTGGGGCGAGACGGCGTGCGCCTTGTGCCGCCAGACGAGTTGGCGCTCAGCGAAACTGAAGCGCAAGCCTTGTGGAACCTCGCCCAGCCCTTGTTGCTGGCGCAGGGTTGGCAAGCAGAGTCGCAGTGGGGTGTGCCTTTGTCCATGGGGCAACTTATGCAGGCTAAGACCCCTTTAAATGCAAAAATTCATTCCCCGTGGGCCAGTGGCCGCAGCAAGCTGACGGATCAACTGCCCAATGGCCCGGGTCTCCAGGAATGGCGCCGTTTGTGGATGGGCTTGCAAATGGAGTTACACGGGCACCCGGTGAATGAGGCGCGCAATGCGCGCGGCTTGCCGGAAGTCAATGCATTTTGGTGGTGGGGTGGCGGCGAGCCTTGGGTCAGTGAGGTGCCCAAGCTTTCCCTCACCGTGCGCGATGTGTTTGCCAGCGGCAACGGGCAGTCTGTGACGCCCGCGTCGCAGCACCGTTGTGCCCTGTGGCTGGCCCCTTGGCTGCCTGGCTCGGAGACCGGTTTGGCACAACCGCTGGCCTGGCATGTTCTGGAAGGTTTGAAGCCGGCGGCCTGGTTTCAGCAGGTGCCTGGGTTTCAAAGTTTTGACGCAGATGTGCTGGCGGGTTTGCAGCTCATGGCGGTGGCGCATGAACTGGTGCTGCTGGGGCAAGGTTGCTGGCGCGCTGCCCGGTCTGGCGCTGGTTTGCGCTGGAAATTATGGAAAAACACCCCAAGCCCGGAACAAATTTGTGAAACCGTGGAAGGTTTGCTGGACGAAGCGGACCTCGCTGCCGCCTGGCAAGCCGCACAAGCCCAACAAAACAGTGCCTCGGCCCAATGGTAGTGCGTTTAGAAAAGTGTTTGTATGAGTGAAATCAGAGTCAGAAAAACCGATGTTGCCACCCGGAATGCGCTGGAAGGTCTGGGTTTGCACCCGCTGATGGCGCAGCTGTTTGCCGCCCGCGGCATAACGGCAAACCAGTCCTTGAAATCGTCTTTGGCAGATTTGTTGCCACCCGGCCAGATGTTGGGCATTGACGATGCTGCGCTGACGCTGGCTGATGCGCTGGAATCCGGTTCGCGCATTGTGGTGGTGGGCGATTACGACTGCGATGGCGCCACTGCAACGGCGGTGGCCGTTCGCGGCATGCGCATGATGTTGCAGGCCATGGGCGCAACCGCCGAACAGGCTGCCTATCACATTGATTTCATTGTGCCCGACCGCTTTGTGCACGGTTACGGATTGTCGCCGGAAATTGTGGAACTGGCCGCCGAACGCGAACCCGACCTTCTGGTGACGGTGGACAACGGCATTGCCTCGCTAAAAGGGGTGGAGCGCGCCAACGATCTGGGTATCGGCGTGGTAATTACAGACCACCACCTGCCTGCAGAAACCCTGCCGGACGCGCTGGCCATTGTGAATCCAAACCAGCAGGGTTGCCCGTTCCCCAGCAAGAACATTGCAGGTGTGGGCGTCATGTTTTATGTGCTGATGGCCCTGCGCACAGAACTGCGCGAACGGGGTGCCTTTGATGTAAAAACCCAGCCCCGTCTTGATAAATTACTCGACCTCGTGGCCTTGGGTACAGTGGCCGACGTAGTGAAGCTGGATGACAACAACCGGCTTTTGGTGGCTGAAGGTTTGCGCAGAATTCGCGCCGGCGCGTTTCAACCCGCCATTGGTGCCTTGTTCGATGTGGCTGACAAAAGCGCCCGCAAGGCCACGGCCACCGACTTAGGTTTCATCATTGGTCCGCGTCTGAACGCGGCGGGGCGTTTGGCCGACATGAGTCTGGGCATCAAGGCCTTGCTGACCGACGACCCGGGACTTGCCCTGGAAATGGCCAGAAATTTGCACCAGATTAATAAAGAACGCCAAAAAATCGAAGGCGGCATGAAAGAGGAGGCGCTGATGCGCCTTGAAGACTTCGATCCCAAAGACAGCCGTTCACTGGTGGTCAGCGACCCGCAATGGCATCAGGGTGTGGTGGGTTTGTTGGCCTCTCGCCTGAAAGACAAATATTTTCTTCCCACCATTGCGTTCGCGCCGGGTGTCAATGGTGAATGGAAGGGCTCTGGCCGCTCCATTCCCGGCATTCATTTGCGCGATGTGCTTGATCTGATTGTCAAGCGCCTGCCTGAGGGCGCAGTGCCAAAATTCGGCGGGCACGCCATGGCGGCAGGGCTGACTGTGGCCACTGACGCGTTGGCCGAATTTTCTGAGACATTCGAAGCCGTTGTGCGTGAATTGTCAGACGAAGCCGTGTTTGCACGCTACACAGAAACAGATGGTTCACTGCCCACCGGCTACTGCAATGCCAGCACGGTGGACATGCTGGCCGAAGCGGTTTGGGGGCAGGGCTTTCCGCCCCCCTTGTTTGCCGACGATTTCGAAGTGCTGGGTCAGCGTTTGGTCAAAGAGGTGCACAGCAAGTTGAACCTGCGCCGCGATGGTCAAAACTTCACAGCCCTGCGCTGGAACAGCACTGAGCCTTTGCACGGCACCATTCGGGCCGCCTACCGCGTGCAGCGAGACGATTTCACGGGTGGCGATGCAATTCAATTGGTCATTGAGCAGGTGGCACGTTAAAATAGCGGGTTATTGAATTGAAAAAATCGAGTAAACCCCATGGATGCTGAACGCTTAAACGCTATACAAAACCTGATGACAGACCTGGTCGCCCGTTCGGCCGAACTTCGGGGGTATCTTTGACTACGATGCAAAGGCTGAACGTCTGACCGTTGTTATTGCAGAAACCGAATCTCCTGATGTCTGGAACGACCCCAAGCGAGCGCTTGAACTGGGCAAAGAGAAAAAAGCCATAGAAGACGTTGTGGTGTCCATCGACAGCATCAACGCCAGCCTGTCTGATGCGCAGGAACTGTTCGACATGGCGGCGGCTGAATCTGATGAAGAAACCCTGATCGCCGTTGAAACCGACGTAGATGCCGTGCGCGCTCAAGTTGAAAAACTGGAGTTTCGCCGCATGTTCTCCAATCCGGCCGACCCTTTGCCTGCGTTCCTTGACATTCAAGCCGGCGCCGGTGGTACCGAAGCCCAAGACTGGGCCTCCATGCTGCTGCGCCAATATTTGCGCTATGCAGAGCGCAAGGGCTTCAAGGCAGAATTGCAAGACGAATCGCCCGGTGAGGTGGCTGGCATTAAAAGCGCCACCATTAAAATTGATGGCGAATACGCTTACGGTTTTTTAAGAACAGAAACCGGCGTGCACCGTTTGGTGCGCAAGTCGCCCTTTGATTCTTCCGGTGGCCGGCACACCAGTTTTGCCAGCGTTTTTGTGTACCCGGAAATTGACGATTCCATTGAAATCGACATTAACCCGTCCGATGTCAGAACCGACACCTTCCGCGCCAGCGGTGCGGGCGGTCAGCACATCAACAAAACCGATTCCGCCGTTCGCCTGACCCACATTCCCACGGGCATTGTGGTGCAGTGCCAAGACGGCCGCAGCCAGCACAGTAACCGCGATGTGGCCTGGAAACGTTTGCGTTCGCGTCTTTATGATTTTGAAATGCGCAAGCGCCAGGAAGAGCAGCAGAAGCTGGAAGACACAAAAACCGATGTGGGCTGGGGCCACCAGATTCGCAGCTATGTACTTGATCAAAGCCGCATCAAGGATCTGCGCACCAGCGTGGAAACCTCCAATACCCAGAAAGTGCTCGACGGCGACCTCGACGCTTTCATTGAAGCCAGTTTGAAGCAGGGCGTATAAAGCATGAGTGAACACAACGACAACAACCTGACCCCCGAGCAGGCGCCAGACGAAAACCAGATTTTTGCTGAACGGCGAGGCAAACTGGCCCGCATGCGTGAAGCCGGCGTTGCCTTCCCCAACGATTTCGTGCCCAGCCACCGTGCCGGCCCTTTGCAAGCCGAACATGGCGAAGCGGAAAAAGCAGCGTTGGACCCAAAAGGCATAGAGGTCAGTGTTTCCGGCCGCATGATGCTAAAACGCGTTATGGGGAAGGCCTCTTTTGCCACCGTGCAAGATGCCACCGGCCGTGTTCAGCTCTATATCAACAACGAAGGGGTGGGCGAGGCGCAGCACGAGGAATTCAAGCACTGGGACATAGGCGACATCATCGCCTGCAAGGGCCGACTGTTTAAAACCAACAAGGGTGAATTGTCTGTGCACTGCACGGAAATCCGTTTGTTGGCGAAATCGCTGCGCCCTTTGCCAGACAAGTTCCACGGTTTGGCGGATCAGGAAGTGAAGTATCGCCAGCGCTACGTTGACCTTATTATGTCGCAAGACACCCGCGACACATTTTTGGCGCGCTCAAAAGCCATGACGTCCATCCGCAATTTCATGGTGACGCACGGGTTTCTGGAAGTGGAAACGCCCATGTTGCACCCCATTCCCGGCGGTGCGGCTGCCAAGCCTTTCACCACGCACCACAATGCACTCGACATGCAGATGTTCCTGCGCATTGCGCCCGAGTTGTATTTGAAGCGCCTGATTGTAGGCGGTTTCGAGCGGGTGTTTGAAGTGAACCGGAATTTCCGCAACGAAGGCGTCAGCCCCCGGCACAACCCTGAATTCACCATGATGGAGTTTTATGCAGCGTACTGGACATACCACACGCTCATGGACTTTACGGAAAACATTATTCGCCAAGCTGCCATTGATGCCCGCGGCACCGCTTGCCTGCAGTACCAGCAGCGTGAGCTCGATTTAAGCAAATCTTTCCACCGGCTCACCATCACCGGCGCCATTCAGAAATACTTTCCTGAATACACCGATGCGCAACTGCAAGATGAAAACTTCCTGCGTGCAGAGTTGAAGAAAAAAGGCGCGCATGTCACTGGGCCTGTGCTGTCGCGTGCCGGTTTGGGTGCCTTGCAATTGGCATTGTTTGAAGAAACCGCCGAAAGCCTGTTGTGGGAACCTACGTTTATTGTGGATTACCCTGTGGAGGTCTCGCCACTGGCCCGTGCTTCAGACACGCAGCCTGGCATCACCGAGCGTTTTGAGCTGTTCATGACCGGGCGTGAAATTGCCAATGGTTTCTCTGAGTTAAACGACCCCGAAGACCAGGCTGCACGTTT
>JBEIKS010000179.1:0-5427 GCA_040379625.1 Burkholderiaceae bacterium | reverse complement strand
CTGCGTCATGTAGCCATCCGGCAACTTGGAAATGAAATCGTGCGCACCTGAACGCTTTGCCGCCATGAGAATTTGCTCATCGGTGACATCGGGGTTGCTGCGTCGCAAATTATCAACAATGGTGCCCTCAAAAAGCTGACCGCTCTGGGGCAGAAAACCTATCCAGCCAGAGAGCTCTTCCCGAGAAAATTGCGCCACGTCATACTCATCAATCAACACCCGGCCGCTTTGCGGCAAATACAAGCCGCGCAATACTTTCAGCAAAGTACTTTTGCCGCAACCGTTGTCGCCGGCCACGGCATACAACCCTTTGGGGCCAATTTGACCGGTAACCGCTTTAAGCACGGAGGATTTCGCGCCGACGTGTTGATAGCTCACAGCCTCCAGACGCAGTGCGCCTGTGGGTCTGGGCAAATTCAAGCCGGTGTGCGACTTCTCTTCGGCTGTATTGAACACGGCATCAAGACGGTCGGAAGCCTCTCTGGAATGCGCAATCGAGCGCCAGTGCCCGCACAGGGACGCCAAAGGACCCACCGCTTTGGATGCCAGCATGTTGGCACCGATCAAGCCACCCACCGTCATCCATTGGTTAATAACGGCATAGGCGCCCATTGCAGTGATGGCGATGTTCACCGCCAACATGATGGAGGTGGACATTTCACGCTGGTCTTCCAATTCGCCATTTCGGTCGAACGACTCATGAACCCAGGCGTTGTAAGTGTCTATCCAGGCGCGCTTGGCGGATTCATCCTGCACCAGCGACTTGATCGCCTCCCGGCCTCTGCAAACCTCGGCCAGCACTTCATCGCGACGGCGTGCACGCGCAAATTCTTCCACCCTGCGTTTGCGAAACTCACCGGACGAATACCAGCTCAAGGCACCCAACAAAACCAGACCAACCAGAACGACCGGCAACAGCGGCATGGCGATGAGCGCAATCAGCCCTAACGACAAAATCGCGAACGGCAGATCAAGAATGGTCATGGCGACCGCACCACTCCAAACCACCCTCACGGTGTCCACATCTTTGAAAAGTGAGTACCAAGCAGCCGTGGGCTTGGCTTCAAGCTCGCGCAGCGGAATTCGCAACAGCTTGCGCATCAGTTGGTTGGCGATTTCAGCATCCAGACGGACGGCAGAAACCCGCAATACCCTGGCCCGCACAGAACGCAGTACAAGGTCGGCTCCAAGAATAATCACCATGCCAACCAGCAAGGCGGTCAGCGTGTTCAAACCAGAACGGTAAATAACACGGTCATAAACCTGCATGGAAAAAATGGCAGGAAACAGACCCAAGAGGTTTACAAAAATGGAGAGCAAGGCTGCACGCTTTAGCAGCGGCATGGTTTCCCGAACAATTTCCTTGGTGGTTCGGTGGGTATCGAGGGCTCTGGACTTGGCGACAGAATGGCCCTCGGTAACGGCTCCGAGACCGAAGTTCTTGAGCTCCGACAGACGTTTGGAAAACAGATAGAGAACGTTCATGGCTTACCTGGAAACCTTCGCCATCGCGGGCTGAAGCATCATGGCAGCGTGGGCTTCGCGCAAGCGTTCAAGTACTACCATGTAGGAGGCCAGCAAGCGAACCAAGGTGGGTCGCACTTTCGCCTTTTGCTCGAGACTGAGATTTGCAAACGGATTCGAAGGCCGCGAAACGCCGGCCGGTGCATTGGCAAACTCAGCATCCAGCACAGATTCAATTCGACTGAACACGGAGTCGAGCGCAAGATCGACCTCGGCGTCAGACAGCGCGCCAAACTTCACAGGCACCAGTTCCTCAATGACGGACAAGCGTCCAAACCACTGATCCACCAACGCAGTCAGGGTCTGATCACCTGCCATCTGCTTTTCAAAAGCGCTACGCTCTGCGCCACGCAATGTACCCAATGCATATTCTGCGGCCAGGCCGTCTTTTTCTTCATGATTCATACATCCTCCTAAGCCAGACTGACTAGACCGCCGAAGCAGCCACTGACGAATTGTTTCTCACCGATGGTTTGTGTTGCGCCGCCTCGTAGGCCGCCTTCAACTCAATCAAGCCTCTGCGGGCCCACGTTTTAACGGTACCCAAGGGTACTCCGATATGGTCTGAAATTTCTGCATGAGACATGCCGTGGTTAAACGCCAAGGTAAGTACCTGACGGTATTTTCCATCCAAAGCCGACAAACATCCACGCACGGTCACGTGTTCCTCTGTTTCAACATCATTGACACCGATTTCAATGGGACCGCCCTCATCATCGTCGTCTCCGGAAAATTGGTCCAGCGACAATGACGTCATTTTGTTTGAATTGGAGGTGACCATGTCGAGGGCACGGTTTCTAACAATCTGGTGCAACCAGGTTTCCGGCGCAGAAAGATTTTCGTTAAAGGTATGGGCGTAGCGCCACAGGCGAATGAAAGCGTCCTGAATAACGTCTTGGGCAGCACTGGGTTCTCTGACAATGCGCAATGCCACGCCGTACAAACGGCGTGAGGTTTCCTTGTAGATTTGCTCAAATGCAGCGCGGTCGCGCTCAGCCACACGGGCTATCAGCGCGGCGAGATGCTTGCGAGCGTCTGCTGCCTCCAAAAGCGTCCCCTAAATCATTCAGTCTTGTTTTCTTTTAGTTTATACATCAAGCCTTGAATGTAACATTCGAAAAGAAGCTCGTTTTCGAATTATTACCACTCACGAAAACCAAATTAACTTTGGTGTGCGATTTATATAAACAAGGCTGCAAAGAATAGCATTCACACCGTGATTTGACATCCGCAAATTACCTACAAAAATTAACAATTTAACCACCGCAAAACATCCCATCGCAAAAACACGCATTAATTGAAGTTTTTTTGAATCCAAAAAACTGTCGCAACGGTAACAAGCACATAACAGTCTCAAAGACTCCCATGCGATTACCACGCGACTTCTGGATAACGGAAAAATCAGCCATGAACACCTACGCCGCAGCATCCAAAACAAGCATTGAAAGAACCGACGTGCAAGCTGACCGCGTTCAGCGCCAATCGCTGCAACCGATGTTTGTCACCAACAAGACACTGATGTCAGAAGTCGATGCGCACTTGGACACAGCAGAGGACAGTTTGGTGGTCGTCACCATTGAGCAGGGCAATACCCGCGGAGAAAGCATGGTTCAGCACATTGGTTCTGAATATCCACAGGCAAAAATTGTGCTGGTGTGTGAAGGCGGACCTGCAGAAATTCTGAAATTGGCATTCATGAGAGGTGTACAGGGTTGCGTTAGCCGACAGTCTTCGGTGGAAACCTTGCGCGCAGCAATCGACGAGGTGTCCAAAGGCCATCGCTTCTTAGCGCAGGAGTTGTCAAAACCAACCCAGAGTTCGGTGGCCAGCTTCATGGAGCGTCAGATTCTGGCGCGAGACAAACCAGTTATTGCGACCAAAGAAAGTGAAGTAGCGCTGACGCGCCGTGAAAAACAAGTGCTGACCTTAATTGCACAAGGCAAACCCCGCAGGGAAATCGCAGAGGGTTTGAAAGTTTCTCCGCGAACCATTGATGCCTACCGGGCCCGCTTGCTGCAAAAGCTGAATCTGGATTCCAGCGTGCAATTGGTGAAATACGCCTTCTCGATAGGCTTGATCGCCTCCTGACCCCAACGCGGGTGAGTTTTACCCAAACCGCTTAAAACAGCCTAAAATACAGCGCCATGAAAAAGGCGCTCGTATTGTTCTCTGGCGGCCAAGACAGCACTGCCTGTCTGGCTTGGTCACTCCAACGTTATGACCAAGTTGAAACCATTGGTTTCAACTATGGGCAACGTCACATCATTGAATTGCAATGCCGCTCCGAGGTGCTCTCCGCCCTGCGCAGAAAGTTTCCCGCATGGTCGGAAAAGCTCGGTGAAGACCGGGTGGTGGACCTCGCCTGGATGGGGCAAATTTCAGACTGCGCCCTGACCCGCGACGCGGAAATAGCATTTCGATCTGACGGTCTGTCCAACACCTTTGTGCCGGGCAGAAACCTGATATTTTTACTGACGGCCGCTGCAGTGGCTTACCGCAGGGGCATAGACAGGCTGGTCACAGGCGTGTGTGAAACCGACTTCTCCGGCTACCCGGACTGCCGCGACGACACCTTGAAGGCCCTGCAAGTCGCCACCAACCTAGGCATGAACACGCGCCTGAAGTTTGAAACCCCGCTGATGTGGAAAAACAAAGCTGAGACCTTCGAAATGGCCAGAGCGCTAGGAGGCGCAGACCTGCTGGACATCATGCTTGAAAACACCCACACTTGTTATTTGGGCGACCGCACCCACAAACACCCTTGGGGATACGGTTGCGGCACCTGCCCCGCCTGCGAGTTGAGAGCCAACGGTTACGCCGAATTTCTGGAAAAAACAGGGTCGATTTGACAGCCGAAAAATGAGTCCCTATAATTCGGCTTCTTCGCTGATGACGGTTCACCAAAAAGCCTTCAAAGTTGAGTTAAAAGCCCAACAGAAAAGTCAGCAAGAAGCAGTAAACATGCGGGAGTAGCTCAGTTGGTAGAGCGCAACCTTGCCAAGGTTGAGGTCGCGAGTTCGAGCCTCGTCTCCCGCTCCAAATTTCGGGGGAAGCTAACGCTTCCCCTTGTCGTTTAAGCTCACCTGATAACGGTGATGCCCTCTTGGCGGAGTGGCAGAGTGGTTATGCAGCGGCCTGCAAAGCCGTGTACCTCGGTTCGATTCCGGGCTCCGCCTCCAAAAATTCCCTTTCAAATTGTTCGGTTAGTGCTTCTTGTGCGGCTAATGTTTTTGTCGTTTTCGGGTGGTTGGGTGGTTTTTGACGCAACGGGAAACTCAGGTGCTCCGGCCCACAGGCCGTTTCAGCTTTGCAGCATCACTTCTTTAACGTCTCATCTGAATCTAACTTGTCCAACCAGTTTTCCTTCGCCGAAATCCAGGGGTGAGTCCAAAAGCATGCGCGCACAACACTCACACCTCGACAAAACTTTATTTTTGTTCTAACGACTGAGCAAGAACAAAAAAGAAGCTCTTCTTATGTTACAGAACATTAAACACGCGTGATTTAATCCTGATTTTAAGCATTTCGAATTACACTTTCCATCTGTAAAGCTTGTCCCATGGATTTGCGTGCTGGGGTGCGAAAAGGGTTTCAATCATGAGTATCGCAATTCTAGACAATGTAAACACAACGACAGGTTTGTCTGTCGGATCATTTGCGAATAACAGCCTGGATTTCTTTGGGGATGCAGATTGGTACAAGGTTTCCCTTAAAGCTGGCTTCAGCTATCAAATATTTGTAAACGGTCGCGGCATGAATGGAAGCCTGGCAGACCCTTTTTTAGCCGTTTATAACGCTTCCGGTGCATTTCTGATCGCCAACGATGATCGGAATTTTTTTGATAGGAGCTCTTACCTTAATTTTGCTCCTGCAAGTAACGGCACCTATTTTTTCAGTGTCGCT
>JBEIKS010000178.1:0-5456 GCA_040379625.1 Burkholderiaceae bacterium | reverse complement strand
TTGAAACCGTTGGTGGCTGTGTTGGCCAGATTGTTGGAAATGACATCCAGTTGAATCTGTTGAGCATCAAGGCCGGTTTTTGCAATATGCAGGGCACGCATCATGGCGATCTATCCTTTTACTTAAACTTAATTCAGCGACAACAGTGAACGGGCGGATTGAGCGTTTTGTTCTGCGGTGGTGATCACCTTCAGATTCGCTTCAAATTGCTTGGCGGCAGAAATCATCTGCACCATGGTCTCTGCTGCATTCACGTTGCTGGTCTCAAGCGCACCGGAGGCCACCCGCACCCGCTCATTGCGTTCTGCGGCTTGGCCTCCTTTCATGCGAAACAGTCCGTCGTCCCCGCGCACCATTTGTTGTGGTTCGGGGTCCACGAGTTTGATGCGGCCCAAGGCTTGAACCGCTTTGTTCTTTGGATCCAGGGGAAGGGCGCTGACGGTACCGTCGCCTTCAATCTGAACTCTGTGCGCTGGCGGAACTTCAAGCCGCGCACCGGCGTCGCTTAGTACTGCCTTGCCATCGCTGGTCACCAACTCACCGTTGGAATTGACTTGTAAATGACCTGCGCGTGTGTAGGCTTCCTGACCGTTCGCGCCTTCCACAGACAACCAACCACTGCCTTCAATGGCAATGTCGAGTTCTCTGCCTGTGGTGTTGATGCCGCCGGCTTTTGCATCAAAGCCCGTGACGGTTTCGGCAGCGAATTCACGCACTTTCTGACCGGGGCCTTGAACGGGTGCGGAGCGCAGCGCCATCATTTGGGCGCGAAAGCCCGGTGTGCCGACATTGGCGAGGTTGTTGGCCACGTTGTCTTGTCTGGCCATCAGGGACTTTGCGGCTTGCGCTGCCAAATAAATCATTTTGTCCATCAGAACACCCGCTTCACATCAGACAAGCCCAGCGACTTGCCGCTCTGTGTGCTGATGCGTATGCCTTCTGCCCCCAGATTTTCCAGGCTGCGGACTATGTATTCCTGATACGCTGTGCTGGTGACTTTTTTATCGCCGGCGGTGGCCTGCACAGAAAACGTGTAGCTGCCGGAAGGCGCCATGCTGCCGTCTGTGGTCTCGCCATCCCATTCAATGGTTTGTAAACCGGCAGGCAAACGCCCCAGATTCTGGGTGGATACAACGCGGCCCAGGCTGTCTTTGATGTCGATGTTCACATTGTCTGCGCCCAAGGCCAAGTCCACCCCGAAAGACACGGGTTTGCCTTCAAAACTCAGCCCGTTGCCTTCAGACAAAACCTTCTTGCCCAGCAACGCAGTGGATTGAATGACCTGCGAAGCGCCCATGGCCATGTTGATGTTGTTCACAGCGGCATTGAGGTCTTGAATACCAGTAACCGTGTTGAGTTGTGCCACCTGACTGGTGACCTGTGCATTGTCCAAAGGCTGCAGCGGATCCTGATTCTTCAGTTGGGTGACCAAGAGTTTTAAAAACTTGTCTTGCGCAACTTTCGGGTCGCTGTCTGACAGTGGGTTGCTCGCCTTGGTGGCCGCGGTGTTGGCGGCGGTCAGTGCGGGGCTGGAAATTGCATCTATGGCCATGGCTGACTTTCTTACTGTCCGATTTGCAGGGTTTTAAGCATGAGCGACTTCATTGTGTTCATGACTTCTGCGTTGGTTTGGTAGCTGCGTGAGGCGGAGATCAAATCGACCATTTCCTCTGCGGCGTTTACATTGCTGGCAAATACAAAGCCTTCTTCGTTGGCCAAGGGGTTGCCAGGTTCGTACATGCGCCGGGCTGCACTGTTGTCTTGTGTCACTTCCTTGATGCGAACTTCAGCCGTGGCGCTTTTTCCGACACCGGGCTGTGCGTTGGCAGGCGTAATGGCTTCAAACACCACCTTGCGGGCGCGGTAGGCGCCTTGGTCTGTGCTGGAAACGGTTTCTGCGTTGGCCATGTTGCTGGCCACGGCATTCAAGCGGGCGCTCTGCGCCTGCATGCCTGTGCTGGAAATCTTGAACGCGTTGATTAAAGACATCAGTTTTTCCTTTCCGCTCAGTTACCGTTGATGGCGGTTTGCATGGTTTTGATGGTGCCGGACAAGGCGCGGCTGGCGGCTTCATACTTCAGGGTGTTGTCTGCGAAGTTGGCGCGCTCAATGTCCATGTCCACTGTGTTGTTGTCCAAGGCTGGCTTGCTGCTGGCGCGGAACTGGGTTGCAATTTCAAGGCTGCTGCGGGTCAGGCCTTCGCCACCAATGTGGCCTGGGCGTGTTTGCTGCAAGCCGTTGGCTGCGCTGCTTGTGCCTTTTGAAAGTGCACCTCGCAATGCGCTGGAGAAATTGAAATCAACCGCTTTGTAATTCGGTGTGTCTGAGTTTGCGATGTTGGAACTGATGACTTCCTGGCGCCTTGCGCGCAACTGAAGCGCTGTGCCTTGAACTGACAAGGTTCCTGAAATTTTATCCAACATGGCTGTTCCCGTTTTTAACTATGAGTGCTATTTAACGTTGAAGCGGGTGTTTTATCCTCACGCAATACAAACGATTTTTGACCAGTGTTTCAGTGTGATTTCGACTTCCCCACTCACATGGGGAGTGTGTTTACAGTAAGCCGCGATTTTTAAGGTCGACGCTCAGGTTCTGGAATCGTGTGCGCAGTTCACCGTGCAGTTTTTCAGTGTCAGCGCTGCTGTTGTTTGAAAAAATATGTGCGCGTGAAACTTCTTCATTCTTGGGTTCACGTATGAGTTGGTCGCACACTGCTAGCAAACGAAGCGCATTGCCCTCTGGTTCAGTGGTTTCTGCAATGCCTGCAAGCAGACGCAGCATGCCGAGGCTCATGGGTTCGCAAGGCCACACCACTTGTTTGTGGGTCAGTGGGGTGGCTTGAGAATCACACAAAACTTCGTAGAGGGTTTTACTGGCATCACCGTCCAGCAGGCATTCGCATTCCAGCAGGCGATACAGCGACGGATTGGGTGTTTCGCCGAATTGCTCGAAATAGACCTGTGCTTGTTCAGCGTTTTCCATGCAGGCACTGGGCGTTGTGTTGGCGCAATGCATTTGCAAATGCAGGGCCAGGCGGCGCAACTGGTTAAAGGTGCGCTGTGACTGGTGATGCAAATGCACAACCTGTGACTGTACAAAGGTTTCAATGGGGCTGATGCCCACGGCGCAGGAAAAACCGTCTTCTTCAAACCATCCGGAAAAGCTGTCTGCACTGACACCGCGCTTGCGCAGGCTGTGGCTGAGCGTCACATCGTTGATGGCCAGGCGGTCTGCGCGTGGAATGTTCAGTGTGACGCTGTTGTCTTCTTCCACGGCCTTGAAAAACGCGGGTGTTTCATCGTTGATGAACAAATCGCAACCACCGTTGTTAAATTCAAAGCCATCTGCTGGTTCCAGCGTGAGCGTGAAACTGTCCGCTTTAAAAATTGCATTGCTTTGATGTTCGAACACTTCCAGCAAGCTTTCATAGATCGATGTTTTTCTGAAGGCAGATTCTATTTTTTTAGCAGACGCTTTTTCCAGATAATCTGAGATAACCCATAAAACAGGGTTGGCTGCTGCGTTTGCTGAAGGTTTGGTTTCAAACACAAAGCGTTGAAACGGTGTGGCGTCTGCAAACGGTATTTTTCCTTGCGAATTGCGCTCTACTTGCAGACGGTTTTTAAAGCGCTGCATACGCTCTGCCATGTGGCTGGATTGTGCTGTAACCGGCGCTGTTGCTGTGTTTTGAATTGTTTTAGGCGCTTGCGCAGCAGTGACTTTGGCCTCTTGCGTTTGGATTGCGGGGCTTGCAGGCGCAGGGATAACAACCG
The DNA here is from genome assembly GCA_040379625.1 of Burkholderiaceae bacterium. Lineage (GTDB taxonomy): Bacteria > Pseudomonadota > Gammaproteobacteria > Burkholderiales > Burkholderiaceae_B > SXZD01. The sequence goes on along the minus strand of JBEIKS010000178.1, from coordinate 1,683 downwards.
CACTTGGTTTTTCTATAGTTTCCGCATCAGCGACTGACTCAACTTCCTTTTTTTCATGAATGAATTTTAAGGTGCTCACATAGTTTTCACTGAGCTTGTTGGTTCTGATGGGGTCCATAAGCGGATCTGGCTGAGCCCCTTGGGTTGCAACTGCAGCGTTGGGTGTGCGTTGAAACATTTTGAAGGGTGACAGGGATGTGCTCATGCTGACTTCCTAAGGAAACAAAGGTTCGATGGAAGAAGTTTAGGATTTGAAACGCAGTTTGTGGGCGGCGAAAGCAGGGGTTTTAGGGGTGTTTCAATTCACTGCTCTATATAGCGGAAAACATACCCCCTCACCGTGCCTACCTGCCGAAACAGGTAAAACACGTAAAGTTTTTTTAGGTAAAGCCCGTATGAGAAAACAAGGGCAGATGCAACACAACAAACCGGATGCATCGCCCAAATCCAATCTAATGTTTTTCATACAAGGAGCTTCACCATGCAATCAATCAATACAAACTTCGCAGGCTTAGTTGCACAACGTAACCTGAGCAAAAACACAGCCTCACTGACAACCTCGATTGAGCGTTTGTCTTCCGGTCTGCGCATCAACGGCGCAAAAGACGATGCGGCTGGCTTGGCGATTTCTGAGCGCATGAACAGTCAGATCCGTGGTCAGGAAGTGGCCAAGCGCACAGCCAACGACGGTATCTCTTTGTTGCAAGTAGCCGATGGTGCCTTGGGCTCAGTGAGCGACAATTTGCAGCGTATGCGTGACCTGGCTGTACAGTCACAAAACGGTACCTTGTCCGCCGACGACAGAACCAATCTGGACACTGAATACCAAGCGCTTTCAGAAGAAATCACCCGTGTTGCGAGCAGCACAAAATTCAACGACAACGCTGTATTTTCAGCAACGGCTGTTGATGTTCAAATTGGCGCCAACACGTCCGCTGATGATAAGTTGTCAGTCACTGTGGGAACGTTGGCAACAGTTGCTGGTGATCTCACATCGGCAGCAAATGGTTCTACAGCCATTGATGCGATTGATGCAAAGTTGAAAGAAGTCACAACGACGCGCGCAACCTTGGGTGCCAACATTAACCGCATTGACTCCGCCATCTCCAACCTGGACACCAACACCACCAATCTGTCCACAGCCCGTGGTCGTATCGTAGACGCTGACTTCGCGAAAGAAAGCGCTGCCTTGACCCGCACGCAGATTCTGCAGCAGGCCGGTTCAGCGATGTTGTCACAGGCCAACCAGTTGCCACAGGGCGTGTTGTCCTTGTTGCCACGGTAAGCGTTTAGGTAGACCAGCGCTGCTTTGGCAGCGCGTTGCGTCACTGCAAATCAATCAAGCCATGACACCTCGGTGTCGTGGCTTTTTTTATTCATAACCCTATGAAATTGAATGAATACCCCCTCACCGAACCTACCTTTCGAAAGGACTAAAAAGCATAAAGGTTTGAGGCGTTCATTCCGTATCTATTAATAAGGGCAGACGCAACAAAACATGAAAGTGTGCATCGCTCAAATTCAAATTCAAATTCAAATTCACTGTTTTCTAATTTAGGAGTTTTACCATGCAATCAATTAACACCAACTTCGCAGGCTTAGTTGCACAACGTAACCTGAGCAAAAACACAGCCTCACTGACAACCTCGATTGAGCGTTTGTCTTCCGGTCTGCGCATCAACG
>JBEIKS010000177.1:0-5457 GCA_040379625.1 Burkholderiaceae bacterium | reverse complement strand
TCAAACCCTCGTCAAGGGTTCGGTGAAGGTTTGCGCAAAGCGCAAACCGTAACGACAGCCGCAGGCTGGTCCGAGCAAGCGCGAGGACGAGGCCGCAGGCCGAGCAATCCCGGATGTCTCCGCCAGAAGCAAGCCGGAAACCCGCATGGACGCAAGTCCTGCGGGTTTTTTGTTTTCGGCTTGAAGATGGCGGAAACGCAGGGGTTCGTAAGGCCTTGCCTGCGGCAAGGCCGGGAGCAAGACGCCGAGCGTAGTGAGGCGGCTGGCTCAAACCCTCGTCAAGGGTTCGGTGAAGGTTTGCGCAAAGCGCAAACCGTAACGACAGCCGCAGGCTGGTCCGAGCAAACGCGAGGACGAGGCCGAAGGCCGAGCAATCCCTGACGTCTCCGCCAGAAGCAAGCCGGAAACCCGCATGGACGCAAGTCCTGCGGGTTTTTTGTTTTTGGCTTGAATGTTCGCAAGGCCGCGCCGCACTTCATTTGCATTCATCCCCCTGCGCTTCAAGGCTGAAAACACGATTTTCATAGGTGTTTCCGATTGAGTGAAAAATATTTGACATCACTCGTCATCAGATATAAAGTGATGACAGCTGTAGTCAAACAACTCACAGAAACCCAACCTCAGTCAATCAAACGGAGACACCATGAAAACCTTCAAAAACAAAGTCGCAGTCGTTACGGGTGGCGGTGGCCGAGGCATCGGCAACGCATTGGTCACAGAACTGGCTCGCCGCGGGGCAACCATCGCATTCTGCGACATCAAGGATTTGGAAAAAACTGAAAAAGAGCTGCAGGCAATCGGTGCAACCTACCTGAGTGCAAATGTAGACATATCCCAAAAGCCGGCCATCAATGCGTTCGTGGATCAAGTCATTGCCACTTACGGACACATTGACCTTTTGATCAACAATGCAGGCATTCCGCTCGGCGACCGCACGTTCGGTGAAGTATCGGAAAGCGACTTCGAAAGAATCACAAATATCAATTACTGGGGTGTCATCCATACAACCCAGCGTTGCTACCAACAAATGTTAGCCCGCCCTGAAGCAGCCATTGTTAATCTCTCGAGCTCTCAGGGAATCTTGGGGCTTCCTTATTTGGTGCCCTACTGCACCACAAAATTCGCCGTGCGCGGATTCACAGACGCCTTGCGGGCCGAGCATAAAATCAGAGGCATCAAGAACGTCAGTATCCACACGGTTCACCCTGGTGCAGTGGCCACCGACATTACCCTGCATGCGGATTACCACGACAGTGCAACGCAAGAATTCCACAACGGCTTGCAAAAAGGAACCAGCCCTGCAGACGCTGCCAACATCATTCTGAATGGGGTGCTGAAAAACAAGGGGCGGATCATGATCAGTGACGGAGGCGCCCAGGATTTATTGGCCAGATTGCTGCCGGAATCTTACGTACCGGTTGTCCGACAAATCATGAAGTTCAGAAAAATTGCTATTCGGTAATTGATGGGCTAAACAATGTTTTCAAGGCATCAAGATCAATCGGAACGCCCACATCGTTGAGCGTTCTGAGCCCGACAATCAAGGCGATGCCCAGCGCAGCCAAAGCACCAACATCGAAAGTGCGGCTAATTGCTCCCTGATCTTGCGCCTGCCTGACCAACTCCGTAAACTTCGAAAACGTCTTCTCGTAAATGCTGAAGTATTGCTGTCGCACCACAGGCGAACGGTCACATGCCTGCAATAACTGATAGGAGCGGATGACGCCGCCGCGTCCAATCGGGTATTCCCCGCGCTGCAGCAAGCCCAGCACCGAACTTGCGATGCTGGCCAAGTCGAAGCTTGCTTCACCCGTCAATTTGCTGAGAACAGACTCCAGTAAATGTTCGGCAAACTGCCCCGTAACAGCGGCAACCAGAGCGTCACGATCTTCAAAATGCTGGTAAAAAGCCCCGCGCGTGTAACCCGCATGGGCGCAAAGTTCATCAAGGCTGACATCCAGCCCTCGCGTTGGGATCAACGCCATGGCAGACTCAATCAGTGCTTGCCGGCTCTGTGCTTTTGCCTCTGCCCGGCTACGCGGTCTGCTGGCTTGAGCGGGATTTTCTTTTACATTATCCATTTATGTTACAAGAAACAATTGACATACGATATTGTATATGAAATTATTCGCCCGACATACGAATTCGTATTTGAAATGAAAAATAATATGAAAAGCAACGCAAACCGTGCTTATGGCGCACTCATACTAGGCCTTGCCAGTTTACTGGCAGGATGCGCAGGCGGGTCATCAGACACGATGGACAGCAACACGCAGGTCAGAACCACGGCTGCGATGCAGACAGGCGGAATATCACCCACCCGCCCCAGCAACCTTGATTTGTCTTGCGACAACGCGCCGTTCCCTTCCGCGCGCTGGACGCAATGCGAACTCCAGAACTTCGCAAAGACAACAGAAGCCCTGCGCGAGCAACTGCAACCCGCATTCATATCCCGTTCAATTACGCAAAGCGCAAGCAATTTTCAAGCGTGGCTGACACGCGGCCAAAACGACCCCAGTTGGCTGGTCTCAGGCGCCTTGAATGCACCCCTGCTTCCAGCGTGTGCAACAGGACAAGGCCCTTGTTTGGGAGATCCCTTCGGCTACCCGGAAGTCAATGGCCCCGATGGCCGCAGCTTTTATGAAAACGAGGCAAGCGTAACGCCCGTGGTTTTTTATGACCGGGACTGCACTCGCTTATCAGGCCAAGTGTGGCTGCCCCGCGCTACTTCTGCAAACACGAAACTCGCTCACATTGTTTTTGCCAATGGCTCTGTTCAGGCGCCACAACCTACTTACCGCCCGTTTATTCAAGCGTATGTCAGAGCCGGCTATGCGGTGCTCAGTTACGACCCCCGCGGGCAAGGACAATCTGACCAACAGTCACCGAGCTTCAAACAGGGCAGTAATTTAGGCCCAGAAGTATTCTGGGAAAATCTGGTTGATGCCATTGACTTCATGCATTCAAACCCCAGCACCCCGCATCCACACGACGCAAGCTGCAAAGGCACCTACCCAACCCGAATGTCATCATTCAACCCGGGTTGGCAAAAAATTGACACCGCCCGTTTGGGCATTGCAGGTCATTCGCTCGGTGCAATGGGGGTTTCAGTGGTGCAAGGCTACGGCGCAAAAGTGGCCGACCCTTGGCCTGGCAAATTAAGCAAAACCAACCCGGTGAAGGTGGCGGTTGCACTCGACAGTCTCATAACACCGGATGGCAGCGGCCTGATGCCGGCCAACTGCTTCATGTCAGGAGAGCTGGCGAAACTGCTGTCTGCACAAGTGATTGCCTTGGGCAGGCTGCCCAAATTTGGCATTCGTTTACCCAGCCTCAGTTTCTCCGGAGACTATTGCGGAGTGCCTGCGCCGTATGTGGCACCACCGGACGCCGAGTTTTCAAAAATCGCATTCAAGAAATGGCAAACCGAAGGCGTTGCCACTTACACGCTGACATTTCAAGGAACCACCCACTTTGATTTTTCACCAACACCGACACTGCCAGCCACTTCTTGGTGCGCAGACAGCAGCACAAATGCATGTCGTGGCGGTTGGGGTGGGCCAGCCATCAGTTACTACTCAGTTGCCTGGTTTGACCGATGGCTCAAAAACCCCGGAGAAATGGGTTTCGACGACGCAGACCAACGTTTGGTGAATGATGCAGGTCCGCAGGGTGCGGTGAAAATGAGTTTTCACAAGCATTCAGCCCGCGACTTTACAGACCGCAATGGCAAGCGCCAGCGTTGTGAAAACATTCGCAAGGGATGCACGGCTGAATAAGCCCCACTCACCCCACCCACAGCAAGGACAGCGACAAAGCGCCCGCGTAAAAAACGCTCACAGAAACGGCCGCTGCAAGCCTCTGAGGCAACGGCGCCCAGCCACAATTGCGCCACATCCACAGCGCACCTAAGCCGAGCAATATTTCTGGAACCAGCGGATACAACGCAAACCCAGCCATCTGTTTCACCCCAACAGCGTGCCACAGCGACATGGGGCGGGCCGCCCATTCCCAAATCAGAAAAGCAGTGAGACTGAACACCGCCGCAAATTGAAAAGGTCTGCGTACCGTACCGGCAAACCAGCACACCTGCCACAGCAGCATGATCCACAGCCCCATAAAATACAAAGGCACAGCGCCCCCTAGGCGGGGAATGCCGTGGTCTGGAAAAACCAAGGTGCCCATGCGTTGAACCAGCATCCAGTCAGCGCAAGGCAAAGTGGCAGACATGGGTAGCAAAAAAGCCCACAAGCGTACCCATTCTGCGTCGCCGCGCCAACGCCCAAACACCGGCAGCGCCACGTTATAAGCCACCGCAAGAACGGTAACAGCGATGCCAAGCTGAGCCTTGGGGCTCATCAGCGCAATTGGTATTGCCAAGAGAAAAAACAAGGTGTGGAAAACCAGCGCGTCTTTCACGCGGCGTTGAGTCATCCAGTTCATTAACAGCGCCTCTCAATTCATTAAAAGTCTGGTGCTTTTTTGCCCACGCAAAGCGACTGCGCCCCGTATTTAACGTACCGTCTTGGCGTCCTGCCCAAACAATATGCTTTTAGATTTTTCATCGACGGTGGGTGTTGTACTGACAGACTTTGCCAACTCATAGGCCTTGATTGTTGCAGGGCGGGCTTGTATTCGCTCAAACCACGCCTTAAGCGCCGGGAAGTCTTCCAGATTTTGGCGCTGACGTTCGTGCGGCACAACCCAAGGGTAGGCGGCCATGTCTGCAATTGAATAGTCGCCGCAAATAAATGGCCGCCCGTCTGAAAGGTGCTTGTTCAAAACGCCGTACAACCGGGCAGTTTCTTTGACATAACGCTCAATCGCATAGGGTATTGGCTCAGGCGCATACATCACAAAATGATGGTTTTGCCCCGCCATGGGCCCCAACCCGCCCATTTGCCAAAACAACCATTGCAGGCACTGAACACGCCCCCGCAAATCGCTTGGTAAAAACTGCTGGTACTTCTCTGCCAGGTACAAAAGAATGGCGCCTGACTCAAACACAGAAACAGGTTCACCGCCACCTGCAGGCGCATGATCGACAATCGCAGGAATTCGGTTGTTGGGTGCGATCTTTAAAAAACCCGGAGCAAACTGCTCACCCTGACCAATGTTGACGGGCTTGATGTTGTAGGCGGCAGCGGTTTCCTCCAGAAACAAAGTGATTTTGTGCCCATTCGGAGTGGGCCAGTAATAGAGGTCGATCATGGTCAAAAACTCTCACAAACAATATTTAGGCGAATCCATTTTCAGGCTTGCGCAGTAAAAAAGGTAGACAAATTCTAATTGGCAGGCATGAAACCAATTCAGCGACGATACGAAGGCATCAAAAAAACAACTGGCAGTGCTGCAATTGCCGTTGTACTTTGCCTTTCAACAGCAGCGCTCACCGTTCAAGCCAGCCGACACAACCCGGCAACAGAGGCTCGCACCTCAACCGAACAACTGCAACCC
>JBEIKS010000176.1:0-5462 GCA_040379625.1 Burkholderiaceae bacterium | reverse complement strand
TTTACATTGCGGCAAGAAGGAATCCGTTTGCGTTGTTCGTGCAGACTGAAACTTTTTTCCAGTGCTTCAATTTTTAAAATGGCGTCCATTCAAGGTTCCCTCAAAGCGCGGAGGCGACAAGACGTTGGGTGTAGGCATGTTGGGGATCTTCGAGAATTTGATCGGTCAGGCCCGACTCCACAATTCGGCCATACTTCATGACCAAGGCCCGACTGGTGAGCAAACGGATAACGCCTAAGTCGTGCGTCACCACAACCATGGCGGTGTTCAATTCACGTTGTATTTCCAGAATCAGGTCAAGAATTCTGGCCTGCACGGACAAATCAAGCCCCGTGGTTACCTCATCAAGCAACAACAAAGGCGGCCGGGTGGCCAAGGCCTTGGCAATTTGTACCCGCTGCTGCATACCCCCGGAAAACTGCCGTGGTGATTCATCCATGCGCTGGGGAAGCACCTCGGTTTTTTCCAAAAGCTCAATGGCGCGCTTACGAATCTGACCGTAGTGGGCGACATCACTCATCAATAAGCGTTCAGCAATGTTGCCACCGGCTGACACATTAAAATTCAAGCCCAGGTGCGGGTTCTGATACACCATGCCGAAGCGGTGATTGCGCAGCCAACGTTGTTTCGCCGGGTTGATTTGAAACAGGTTGTGTGCCTGCCCGTTGTCTGTAAAAACAGCGTCACCGCGCCCTGGTTTTTCATCAAAATACAAAGCTTTGACGACCGTAGACTTACCACTGCCGGACTCGCCCATAATGCCGAGTATTTCGCCTTCATGCAGATCAAATCCAACACCGTGAATGGCCACCACGGAACCACAAAACCGGCACACATTGGTTTCATGTTCCGGGCCTGTGACTTCAAGGCACAAACCGCAACCCAGACCATAGGTTTTCGACAACCCCCTGACACTGAGAATTTTTTTCTTCACGCCGCCACCTCGCGGTGTGGCTTGTGTAAGGTCTGCAGTTGTACATCGCAGTAGTGACTGTCAGAACACTGGTGGGTTTTTTCACCCGCTGCAGTCATGAACTCATCAAGGAAAGATTCTGCAGAACCGCAACGCCTGCAGACCGCACGGTCACCGTGTTCATCCACAAAATGCTCAATGCGAAACGGTATGTCTTCAAAGGCCAAGGGCACCGCCGGTGTATAGGGCGGTACGGCATAAATCTTTTTTTCACGGCCTGCACCCAACAGAACAAGGGCGGGAGACTGATTCAGGCGCGGTATGTCGTAGCGGGGAATCGGGCTGGGGTCAATGACATAATGCCCGTTGATGCGTGTGGGGTAGCGGTGGGAAATGGAAATCTCATTGAACTTCACCAAGTCTTCATACAATTTGGTGAGCAGGCGCGAATAGTCGCCTTCGCCATGCATGATTTTCCGCTTTTCTTCGGAAGGCTCAACAATGACCAGACAATCTGGGTAAGGCACTTGCAGAACCAGAATTTGCTGTTCCGTCAGCGGGGCTTCCGGCACCCTGTGTCGCGATTGTATAACACTGGCTTCGGCGGTTTTTACCGTGGTGCTGACACCTGCACAGGTGAGCTCAACAAACTGCCGCAAATTAACAGCATTGACAGAATCGTCGCAACCTTGGTCTATCACCTTCAACACATCGCTGCTGCCCAGCAAAGACAATGTAATTTGCAAGCCACCGGTACCAAAGCCCCGCCCCATGGGCATTTCACGAGATGCATAGGGTGTTTGGTAACCGGGAATGGCAATGGCTTTCAAAATGGTGCGGCGCACTTCACGCTTGGCATACTCATCCAGAAAGCCAAAAGTTACAGGGCTGTCCTCAGCCTGAAAATCCACAGGTTTCATGGTGAAACTCCTGACTTTTTTTGTGTGGAACGCAAGCGGTCCATGTCAGATTGAAACGTCACGTAATGCGGCATTTTGTAATGGTTGGCAAACCCCATGGAATCAACACCATCAATGTGCAGCAATACGAATTCAGCATTTTCAGAAGGGTTGGATGCACCGTTTTTTTCACCACGCTGCAAAGCCCTGTCAAGTATCGCCATGGAAATGGCTTTCACTTCGTTGTGCCCCAAACAAGCCCCGTAGCCCAATGTGAAAGCCGGCACCTGGCCTGCAGTGTCTTCATACATGGCCACCACTTCACATTCGGTCATCAGTACTTCCCCGACCTCAATGGGCTCCCCACTGACAGGGTGCGGCAACATCACGGGCAAATACCCCACCCGCAACTCGGCAATGGTCGGGTGCACATCGCCATAGCCGCGCATGTTGGAATACGCCATGGCAAGCAGTGAACCGGTTTCAGCTCTCGCCATGGTGGCCAACGCCGCTGACCTTTCCACCGGAAACACCAAGGGTTCACGGGTAATGTCGAATGCCGGCCGGGCAGCGCTTTGAAGCGGCGCAATCAAGCCTTCATTCCTAAGCGCAGCCAGCACTTTTGGAAAGCTGTCTGGTAATTCGCAATCAGGTGTTTGCTGCAGGAAACTGCGTGAAACAGCTTGAAAGGTCTGTGTGGTTTCGTCCAGCAACTCCATGCGCAACAGGCGCAAGGCATAGTCGAAATTCGGCCCCAGAATTTGCCCGCCGGGAATGTCCTTGAACGCACTTGAAATGCGCCGGATGATGCGCATCTGCGAACTGTCCTGCAACGGTGTTTCCAGTAACCGGGGCTGTGTGGAACGGTAGGCGCGCAGTGCAAACGCAGCCTCCAGCGTGTCGCCCTGCATTTGCTTGATGGCCAAGGCTGCAAGGCGCGGATGGTACAGCCCCGCCTCAGACACAATACGGGAGGTGAGCAAACCCAACTGATGCTCAATATCTGCAACACCGATGGGCGAACCGGTGGCGGCCTGTTTCGTGCGTTGCATTTCCTGCACCTGCGCAACAGCCTCCAGCGCTTTGGCGCCACCCTTGATGGCTACATAACCCATTCGTCTGCCTCCATGACCTGCGTGGTGCGTGGCAAGGCCAGAACATTCGAATTGTCTGTAAAAATAACATCCACACCCATGGGAAAATCCTGATTCCACAAGGCGCGGCGTTCCAGCCAATGTGCATTGTGTGCCGCAAGCCGGCATTGCATTTGTGAGGCGATGCCCGGGCCTTGCAAGGTGTAGCACTGCCCTTCACACAAATCGTCCACCAACACCACCAGCGTGGCGCCAAATTCAGGGTTTTCAAGCGTGCCAAGCGAAGGGGAAATTTCATCGCTTCGGGAGCCCTGCAACACAACGAAGCGCGCTGTTTCCTTCGGCGCTATGCAGCCTTCAAGTTGCATCAAGGCTTCACGGCTCAACAGCTGATGCGGATCGGCCAAGCTGGCTTCACTGTCGATCAGGCAAGCCAGTAAAGACTGCAGCGCGGGCGCTTCTGCGGGCATCTGAACCAGACGCCCGGGGTAGGAAAATGCTTCCAGCAATTTGCGAAAACTGCGCTGTTGGTGGTGCGTTTCAAATACGCAGGGGTTAAACATCATCGTTCTCCTCAGCGGCACTCAACAAAGAAAAATCAACCCGCGTCGTTTCTATCATCAACTTGCGTACGCGCTCCTGTTCCAGCACGGTTTGCTGCCCTTGCAGCAGGGCTTGTTCAACCTGCTGCCAACCGGGTGTTTGCGCTGCCAGCACAGCGTCAAGTATGGCGAGGGCTTTCACGATACCGACGCGGTCATCCATTAAAAACGCTGCACCTTCAATCACACGGCCAGTGGGGGTGAGAATGCGGACATGGGCTCTGGCCAAGGGAATTTCCCCGATGAAGTAAGCCTCACCCAATGCGCTGTCGCGCAGTTGCAAAAGACCGAGACCGGCTTTGGGCATCAGCAAATCAGTGACTTCACAATCGGCTGTGCAGGTGGCTGCCAGCGCTTTCAAAGCGCTGGGGCTCAAGCTGGACAGGCAACGCATCCATTGCGAACGGGGAGGTAAAAAACCATCAGGTTCCGTCATTGCGTTCATCTGTGCCTCCTCAAATCAATTTGGCGCGAATGCGCGCAGAAATTTGGTCGAGTGCAAATACAAAAAGAAAAATTGCAATGAGAATGGTCATGACATGCCCATACTGGAACAAGTCAAAGCGGCCTTTAAGTTCCTGCCCAATACCGCCTGCGCCCACCAATCCAATAACAGTGGCCATGCGCAAATTCCTGTCCAGAATGTAGGCGGTGTAAGCGATGTACTGTGGAAACACTTGCGGCATAACGCCATACCACAGTGTTTTAAGTTTTCCGGAACCTATCGCTTCAAATGCTTCCTGCGGTTTGGTGTCTGCATTCTCAATGTCTTCGGCGTAAAACTTTCCCAGAAAACCGGCAGCATGCAAACCCAACGCCAACACACCGGCAATGGGCCCGAAGCCATACGCCAACACCAAAAACAAAGCGACAATCAATTCCGGGGTTGAACGAAACAAACTGATCAAGCCACGCGAGAAAGTGTAAACATAGCGATTAGGGCTGTAATTGGCCGTTGCAAAATAGGCCAGCGGCAGTGAAAGAGCCACAGCGATCAAGGTGCCCCACAGCGCAATTTCAAGCGTTTCCACCATCTTGATAAAAACATCCCACACATAACCGAATGGGCGAACCAGAAACGCTTCAGATGAAACGGTTTTCTCCATCTGCAGGGTTTCCAGGTTCATGCGCTGGGTGATGGTTTCCTTGTTCACAATTTCGCTGCCAAACGGCAGATCACTCGGGTCGAATCGGGAAATCCGGCTAACTTCTTCCTGGGTTGAAACCACGGGGGGCCACATGCCGTTTGCCACCCGCTTAAAACCTCGCACCACTTGGGAATCGGGTTCGAATCCCATCAAATGAGAAACCGCCTGGGAGGTCATGGCGACCATTTTGTCCATTTCCGTGCGCTTGCCTGTCAGCAGCAGCAAGGCGAGTACGGCAATCACCCACAGCAAATGTTTTGCGTTGTAGGGCGATGGCAGTGTCCACTGCCGTGGCATGGGCACCGCCAGCTTTTCAAATGGCTGGTTTGTCATTTCACAACTTCCGTTTTCATGCATAACGCAAACCGCTGATTTCAGGCTCACTGAAACGCGGCTTTGCAGGTTCTTCTTTGGTGTGGCCGTGGTATAAGACCCGGGCTTGCTCATGGGTAAAGTCTTCGGGTGAACCGTCAAACACCACGCGCCCTTCCCTCATGCCTACAATGCGGTCGGCAAACTCACGCGCCAACTCCACCTGATGCAAACTGCACAACACCGTGGTGCCGTGCTCGCGGGCGGTTTCCCGGATCAGGCTTAAAATATCGGCGGAGATTTTCGGGTCCAAGCTGGCCACAGGCTCGTCCGCCAGCACCACTTCCGGATTGAGCATGAAGGCGCGCGCAATACCAACGCGTTGCTGTTGCCCGCCAGACAAATCGCCGGCACGCCGCTGTAAATGCTCTGGCAGCAAACCCACACGCTGCACCAGTTCACAGGCGCGTTGGCGGTCTTGTGGTGAAAACCAA
>JBEIKS010000175.1:0-5527 GCA_040379625.1 Burkholderiaceae bacterium | reverse complement strand
GGGAACGTTCAAACTGCATTGACATTTCGATGTGGCTTAGAATTAGCTGCTGTCTGGTGCCTGGCAAGGCAGGCGGCCCGCTTGTCCGTCTTATTCCCGCAAGAAAAGCGAGATAAAAATCCTTTACGGCCTTGGCTTTTTTCAGGGTTGAACCGCCACGCTTGTTACTCAGGCTTCGAAGTTTCACCTGCATCCACTGGGGTGGACTGTTGGGTGCCAAGCTTGTTCTCGGTTGTGGTACCCGGCGGGCTAGACGGCTATCCGTGACAGGTTGTATTTCAGGCGTTCTGGTGGAATGTGTTCTTACAGTTTGTGGAATCTGACTGGCTTGCATGGCTTTTTTGACTCAAGAGCGTGTGAAGAGTCTCTTTAAGTGGAAAAAACTGCAAACATCGTTCAATGAATCCGAAATTTTTTTTAAATCGCGGCCTGCGTCGGGTGGGGTTAGGTGCATCCGTCAGTTTTGTTCCGGACGCACCACCTCACACATTAGTTCGCAGCCTGCTGTGCAACTGGTTGGCTTGTTGCAGTTGCTTTGGTATTTGTTGTTGTTTCTGCTGCAACCACGGTATGCAAAACGAAACAGGCTGTGGCAGCAACGAACAGGGAAGTGATCTTTTTACGTGTGTTCATTTTTAACTCCAGGTTGTTTGTGTGTTCGATGTCGTTATTGTGCACACATGTTCACCGAAAATCAAATATTTTTTTGTAAAAATACGCAAAAAACCCACAAAAAATTAAAAATACGTTTTAAATCAGTTATTTAAATTTGTGTTTTTTTCGTACAATTTTTTGTTTTCTGTTTTTAAAGTTTCACGTTAGGGGTTTTTAGCCACGTCTTTATGAGCTCAATTGCGTCTTTGTCATACAGAATTCCAGAATGCGTGGCCCATTTTCCTGGAAACTTGTCTTGCAACAGAACGTTTTCCGCGCCGGCTTCCTGTATGAACTGGCTCTCAACGGGCCTTACGATCCAATCATTTCGGGTGGCCAGTACGAAAACGCGGTTTGTCTCCTGGCGAACCGGGCCATCATTAATTTTGCGAATAATCTCAGACTTGGGGTGTTGCTGCCCGCAGGCGATGCAATACTCATAAGGCGTGTTGGCACTGACCCTGTCGGTTCCGCGCAGGCTGGGGGCAATTGCAATCAGTTTGTCGACATTGCGCGAGCCCTTCAAAACCTTGGCATAGTAGTGAATCAGCGTGCCACCTTGCGAGTGGCCAATTAAGTCCACTTTGTCTGTTCCTGTCAGGGCTTTGACTTCTTCAACCTTGTCGGCAAGTACTTGCGCCGATGTTTCCATGGGGGCCAGTGCGTGTATCCAGTCGCCTGCAGATTTCGCGCCATAGTTCATGGCGTAGACACAGTAGCCTTCGTTGGCCAGCGAGGGGCCGATCGCTGAAAACGCCAACATCATGTTTGCAAATGTGCCGTGAACCAGTATTACCGGATTTTGGTTTTCTTTGACGTGGCACGTGGCGGGGTTGATGCCTGGCGGTGTGGAATTCCAGTTCAGCAGGTTACCCAAGGCTGCTGTCCAGAGTGAAAAAGCCACTGGATGCTCAACCGCTGTTTGTGTTGCTGGCTCCGGCATCTGGGCCTGGCTTTTAGCGCCCGTAGCGAACACGAAAACCAACAACATTGCAACAAGTCGCCCAATGCAATTTGGCCGTCTCATAGCCATCCTTTTTTCTTCAGACGCTTGTAAAGAAATACGGTAATGACGGTCATCAATACCAAGGATGCCGGGTAACCCCAGCGCCAGTGAAGTTCAGGCATTACTTCAAAATTCATGCCCCAGATGCCTGTCAGCAAGGTCTGAACCGCAAAAATCGCAGCCCACGCGGCCAGACGTCGTGTCGTGATCGATTGCTCTACAGCGTTGTTCGCCATCGCGACCTGTACAGCCAGCGTAATGGTCTCCCGCAAGGTTTCCAGGCTTTGCCCAAGACGCTCAAGGTGGTCTGAAATGTCGCGAAAATAGTCTCCCAAGCCCTGCACATGGGTCGGTACGCGCCCGCCATGAAGTTTCCCGACAACTTCCATCAAGGGCAGTATGACGTGCCGCACCACTGTGACTTTCCGTTTTAACGCATAAAGACGCTTGATGTTTTTGATGCTGGAAGACACATCTGTCAGGTTTAGCTCTATGGTTTCAAGTTCCAGTTCCAGCGCTTCTATCACCGGAAAATACCGGTCCACCACAGAGTCCATGAGTGCATAAAAAACAAAACCGGGCCCGTGACTCAGGTTCTCGGGCTCTTTTTCACAACGGGTTCTAACGCCGCGAAACGATTGTTCCGCGTCTTTTCTGACAGAAAGCACCAAGTTTTTACGCAAAAAAACGGCCAGCTCTCCGACAAGTACTTCGCCACCTTTGGCTTCCAACAGGCCCATCACCACAAAAAGCGTCTGGTCGTATTCTTCAAGCTTAGGGTATTTGTTGGCGTGGCGTATGTCTTCTGTTGCCAGAGCGGGTAACTGGAATTGGGCTTCCAGTTGGTGAACCTCTTCATCGCTGGGCTCTTGGAAGGCCAACCAGTGGAAACCGGGTTCATTGGTTTTGACCTTGGAAGCGGCGACCTCCACCGGTACATCCTGAATTTTTTTGCCTGACTCGTACAAGGCGCTGCTGATTAGCAAGTTGTTCCCCCTGTTGTTTTTGCTGGAGCTTACCGCCCAGGAAAAAACGTTTAAACCACAATCCACAGTTTAACAGGGGGAGCGATCAATTTGACTTTAAGGGCGGCTTCTACCGCGGCCAATGCTCACTGGCATGTTTTTTTGGAATTTGCCAATTAGCGTCAAGCTTGAGCCGGTAACAATGCCCAACAGGCAGGCAATGTTTAGCGTCGTGTCCAAACCATAAAACAATGGCATACCCGCAAAAATCAGTGCGGTGGTGATGATGGCTGAAAAGCCTAAAACGTTGCTGTACAGTGTTTCAGTCGTTCTCATGGTGATGCTCCTTAATCAAAAAAGTGACCGGTCACAAGCCTTGTTGATTGAACCGCTTGAGCGATTGGTGGCTGGCCGGTAAATCCATAGTGAGAGTCTTCGCTAGAGAGGGCAATCTAATACCCTGAGCCTGCTTTTCATTTCGTCGGTGGCTTTTTATGCCCCTCATGTCGTGCGTTATCATGCGTTTTTGTTGGAAAAAGGGGTGTTCTGTGAATAGTTTTTCTGAAAATCTGAAAACGCTCGGCAGCGTTGAAACGCTTGCTGCGCTTGAATTGCACGATGCTGATGGCAATTTGCTGGCCAGAATTGAAAACAAGGCGGGCAGTCAAGGTTCGCTGGCGGTTTACGCCCACCTGTTGTCCCGGTTCGGGGTTCTAAATGCGCAGGCCGCTGCGGAGGGGTTGGTGTTGTATGCAGAACACACTTCGGACGCAAAAACCTTTCCCGGTAAGCATCCAAACATCGACAGACTCCTTGAGGTCATTGATTTTAATCATGTTTACTCAATGAGCTTGGTGTCCATGTGAAACGCGTTTTGGAGAAAATCAGACGTCTGCCTGGCACCCAGAAAGCCCTGTTGGTACAAACCATTGCTTTCGTTGTAGCAGGGTTGTGTTCTGTTTTTTTGGGTTCGGGTGGCCTGTTGGCTTGGGCATGGGTGTCTGCGCAGGCGGTGCTGGCTTGCGCTCTTGCAAAACTGTTCAGCAGTGACCGTTGGTGGTTGGGTATCCACCTGTCATTTTTTCCCTTGGCCGTCTTGTTGAGTCAGTTTCAGGTGGCGCCCGTCTGGTATTTGCTGGCCTTCATTTCGCTGGCCTTGGTGTATGGCTCGCACTTTCGTTCTCAAGTCCCTCTGTTTCTCTCCAACTCTGAAACCACCCGCATGTTGCTGGGTTTGGTCCGTTCGGACGTGCCTGTGAAGTTTCTAGACTTTGGTTCCGGGCTTGGCGGTGTGGTCAGGGCGGTGGCAAAGCAGCGTCCTCTGGCCCGCTGTGTGGGGGTGGAGGGGGCTTTTTTACCCGCTATCTCTGGTCGCATCTTGTCGGTTGGGCAAAACAACTGTGAATTGCAGTGGGGCGATTTCTGGAAAACCAATCTTGCCGATTTTGATGTGGTCTATGCATTTTTATCGCCAGTGCCCATGCCGGCGCTCTGGGCAAAGGCGTGTGCGGAAATGCAAAAAGGCAGCATTTTGGTGTCCAACAGTTTCGTGATTCCCAATGTGAAGCCAAAACGGATCATTGAAGTTGGAGATCGGCGGAAAACAAGGTTGTTTGTATATGTATTGTCTTGAGCTTGGCTTACGGAATTCGTTGAAACGTACAGTTGCCTAAATAATTCTCAACCCAGATACAATCCTTTATTTTCATGGGTTTGTTGATGTTGTCCACAGAGTTAGTCACAGATTTTGTGAATTACCTGCCCCAAAGGCAAATGGCGCATTTGCAAATACGCTGATATCGAGTTGCAACAGCTCTCCGTTGTGTTGGCAGTAAGAAAAATCCCTGTAAACGGTCACCTTAATCCAGGAGTGGTCTCGTTTTCTGATTCTGATGTCGCAGGTTTGGCGCGGCGTTTGCGTAACCAGTTGCCGTTTGATGCTGTCGAGTTCCCTGAAAATGTCGTTTGGGTGTATCTGCGCCAAATAAATTTCAAATCCTGAGTCGAAATGCGATTCTCCACAGGAAGGGAACCCCCTGAACTGGAGTCGCCAACGGTTCAAATCGTTGCATCCCACGCCGTTATGCCCGGCTCCTTTCCAACGGCCAATCAAAAGCTCACCGCGCGAAAAATCCGGTGGGTTGGTCGCCTGTAAACTGCCGTCCACCGAGTGGAGGGCAGGGGCATTGCGTTTTAGTCGGGACAAGAAGCCGGAGGCCATTTCGAGCATGATGTACATCTGTTTGATAGCACACGCATACGATACCCCTGGCGGGTTTCAAAACGGCTCCCTCAGGTGAGGGGAAACTCAGAATTCTATGGCTTGGGTCAGTCAGTTTTTTTCAAGCCAAGGCGCCTGAAAGATGCAACCGCTTGGCTGCGCGAATTAACGCTCAAGCGATCAAAAGCCTCTTTCAAGTGATGCTTGACCGTCTCAGGGCTGACGTTCATGTTGCGAGCAATTTCCTTGTTGGTCAGACCTAGGGCAACAAAGTCCATCACCTCAATCTGTTTCGGTGTCAGGTCTTTCCCTGTGTTTTCCGTTTCGTTGCTTTTGCGGGACAACCGCTCCGCTAAAGTCTCGCTTTTACCTTCTGCAGGTGGAGTCACAAGACCTGCCTCTTGAAACGTCTTTAACAAGGCTTCAGAGGCTTTTTCAAACGACAGCATTTTTGGCAGTACTGATAGCCGACTGTCTTCCCGCAAGTTGTTGTCTGCAATAAATTTATTGTCGCCTGTGGCCAGCACAAGCAGAACGCCGGCATGGTTTTCCGTCAGGTAGTCAAGAACATCCTTTGGGCCGGCGTCTTTAAGATTCAAGTCGGCAATAATGGCAACCGGGGTGTTTTTTTCAAGCCAGGATTTCGCTTCCGTCAAGCTGGGCACGCTGGCCAGATTGAAG
>JBEIKS010000174.1:0-5558 GCA_040379625.1 Burkholderiaceae bacterium | reverse complement strand
TGTGTTGGCCTTCTAGAAAATTAGGGGTGCCGTTGGCTTCATTTTGCCGTTTCGGTCGGTGTCTCAGTTTATCCATCAGCACATAGACCACAGGTGTGGTGTAGAGCGTGAGCAACTGGCTGACCATCAAGCCCCCGACAATGGCGATGCCCAGCGGTTGGCGCAACTCCGCACCGTCGCCAACGCCCACTGCAAGTGGAACAGCGCCCAGAATGG
Source organism: Burkholderiaceae bacterium (assembly GCA_040379625.1). Lineage (GTDB taxonomy): Bacteria > Pseudomonadota > Gammaproteobacteria > Burkholderiales > Burkholderiaceae_B > SXZD01. The sequence goes on along the minus strand of JBEIKS010000174.1, from coordinate 5,342 downwards.
CGGCTGCGGTGGTCATTAAAATTGGGCGAACTCGAATTCTGCAAGCCCTGAAAATGGCTTGTGCAGCGCTTGAATGGCCATTGCGTTGTCTGGCGATGGCGAAGTCAATCATCATGATGGCATTTTTTTTAACGATGCCAATCAACAAAATGACGCCAATCAGCGCAATGATGGAAAACTCCGCATCAAAAGCCAGCAGCCCCAGCAAGGCGCCAACACCCGCAGATGGCAGGGTTGAAAGAATGGTTACAGGATGAATCAGGCTTTCATACAAAATGCCCAACACCAGATAGATGGTGACGATTGCCGCAACAATAAGCACGGGTTGTGTGTTGAGTGAGTCACCAAAGGCTTTTGCCGCCCCCTGGAAACTGCCCCTGACAGTCCCCGGTACACCCAGAGTAAGCATGGCTGAGTCCACAGCCTGCGTTGCGGTGGACAAAGACACGCCGCTGGGCAGGTTGAAGCTGAGCGTGGAGGCCGGCCCACCCTCCTGATGGCTGACAGACAGCGGTGTATTGGTCAGACTTGTTTTTGCAAAGCTTTCCAATGGCACGGGCTGCAAATTGCCAGCAGTAAAAAAACGCAAGGTACTGAGCGACTCGGGGCCTTGCAAATAGCGGGGGGCAAGTTCCAACACCACCCGGTATTGGTTCAAGGGGTTGTAGATCACACCAATCTGCCGCTGTCCGTAGGCATCGTTCAAGGTGTTGTCCACCAGGTTCATATTCAAGCCATATTGGCTCATGAGATCTCTGTCCAAGTTCAGCATCAATTGCAGGCCCTTACTTTGCTGGTCTGAGTTTACATCCACCAACTCTGGCAACTTCATAAGGGCTTGACGCACTTGCGGCTCCCAGCGCCTGAGTTCCTGAAGCTCATCTGCCTTCAAGGTAAATTGATATTGCGAGCTTGAGGGCCTACCACCGATGCGGATGTCCTGCACCGCCTGCAAATACAGGCTGGCTCCAGCTCGTTTAGAAAGCTTTGCTCGAATTCTGGCAACCACTGCGTCTGCAGAGACTTTTCTTTCTGCCAGGGGTTTCAGTGACATAAACAGATTGGCATAGTTTCTTTGTCCACCTCCGGTGAAACCCGCAATGTTGGCAACGGCTGGGTCTGCCGCCACCACAGCCATGATTTCCAGCAGGTGTTGTTGCATGACCTGAAAAGAAACGCTTTGGTCTGCCTGTATGTTGCCAGAGAGACGCCCTGTGTCCTGCTGCGGAAAGAAACCCTTGGGAATCATGTTGTAGAGGTACACATTACAAGCCACAACCCCCGCCAAAGCCAGCATGACAAGCGGTTGGTGGCGCAAGGACCAGGCCAGGGAACGGCGGTCAGCTCTGGGCAAGCGGTTTTGCATGCGTGCCAACAGCCGTGTCAATCGGTCTGACCACCTGGAAAAGCCATGCTTGGCTTCAGACGTTTTTGTCTGGGTCTTCAATATCCAGGCGCACATCATGGGGGTGGTGGTAAGAGACACAAACAGGGAAACCACAATGGCAGCGGATAAAACAACTGCGAATTCCCGGAACAACCGGCCCACGATGCCGCCCATCAACAAAATGGGAAGAAATACGGCGATCAGCGACAAGCTAATGGACAAGATTGTGAAGCTGATTTCTTTAGCGCCCTCAAGGCTGGCCTGCAGCGGAGACTTTCCACGTTCCATGTGCCGGGAAATGTTTTCCAGCATCACGATGGCGTCATCCACCACAAAACCTGTGGACACCGTGAGCGCCATTAAAGAAAGGTTGTCGAGGCTGTATCCGCACAAGTACATGACCGTGAAGGTCCCCAACAGCGAAACCGGGACGGTGACGCTGGGTATCAGCGCAGCCTGCGCTTTTCTTAAAAACAGAAATACCACCAGCACCACCAAGGCAATTGAAAGTACCAACGCACGTTCCACTTCAAACAACGAGGCCTTGATGGTTAGGGTTCTGTCCACAATGGTGGTCAGTTCAATGGCACCGCTGACCTGAGTTTGCAATTGTGGCAGCAGATCCCTGACGCGTTGAACCGTCTCAATGATGTTGGCGCCGGGTTGCTTGTAGAGAATCATCAGTACAGCCGGCTTGGAGTTGGCTGCACCGAAATTCCGTATGTCTTGCACTGAGTCTGTGACCTCAGATACATCACCAAGGTGTACCACTTTGCCATCAATGTATTTAATGAGGATGGTGCGGTATTGATCTGCCGTTCTGAGTTGGTCGTTTGCGGTAATTTGCCAACTTCTTTGGTCGTCTTCCAACACGCCTTTCGGACGATTTGCATTGGCAGCGCCTACCTTGCCTCGAACATCTTCCAAGGAAATACCCATGGCATGCAGTTTGTTCGGGTCTACATCAATTCGCACCGCTGGCAAGGCACCACCACCAATATCGACCTGCCCTACCCCTTTGACCTGTGCAAGCCGTTGGGCCAGCACGGTTGAAGCAGCATCGTACATCTGCCCCCGCGTTTGGGTCTGCGATGTGAGGGCCAACACCATAATGGGGGCGTCTGCCGGATTGACCTTGCGATAACTCGGCTTGCTGGGCATACCGGTTGGCAGCAGCGCTCGCGCGGCGTTGATGGCTGCCTGAACATCTCTGGCTGCACCATCAATGTTGCGGCTTAAATCGAACTGCAAGGTAATCCGCGCGTTACCCTGCGAAGAGGATGAGGTGATTTCCGTCACCCCGGCGATGGCGCCCAGTGTTCGTTCAAGGGGTGTGGCGACAGTGGCCGCCATGACGTCCGGGCTGGCGCCCGGCAGCGATGCAGACACAGAAATGGTTGGAAATTCCACTTGCGGCAGTGGCGACACCGGCAATAGAAAAAATGACAACACACCCGACAAGGCAATGGCGAGCGTGATCAGCGTTGTGGCCACCGGACGCAAAATGAACATGCGTGAGAAGTTCACGGAATGTACCTCACGCGGTTTCGCTTTCAGAAACCTCTGCGCTGCGTCGGCCTTGCAAAATATCCGAGAAACACAGGTAAATGACAGGCGTGGTGAACAAGGTAAGCAGTTGGCTGACAATCAACCCGCCCACCATTGTGATGCCGAGCGGTTGCCTCAACTCGCTGCCTATGCCTGTGCCCAACATCAGTGGCAATGCGCCCAGCAACGCGGCCAGTGTGGTCATTAGAATGGGGCGGAAACGCAACAGACAGGCCTGTTCAATGGCTTGCCTTGGGGGAAGACCTTGCTCCCTTTCGGCATCAAGAGCGAAGTCGATCATCATGATGGCGTTTTTCTTGACAATACCAATCAGCAAAATAATGCCAATGACAGCAATAAGACTCAGTTCCATGTGTGTCAGCAACAATGCCGCCAGTGCACCGATGGCTGCGGAAGGCAAGGTGGAAAGAATGGTCAGTGGATGTACATAACTTTCATAGAGAACCCCCAGAACGATGTACATGGTGACGACTGCGGCCAGAATTAAAAACAAGGTGCTGGACAAAGACGCCTCAAATGCGAGCGCGGCGCCTTGAAATCCGGTTTCAACGCCTGCGGGCAAGCCTGCTTTTTCGATGGCGGTGCGCATTGCCGCAACCGCATCGCCCAGCGCAACGGAGGGCGCGGGTGTAAATGACAGGGTGGCTGAAGGAAACTGACTGAGGTGACTGTTTGCCAGCAAAGCGGGCTTTTCTACCAAAGCGGCCAAGGTACTCAAGGGAATTTGCGCGCCCGTCGCAGAAGGCACATAAATGCTTTGCAAGGCTGCCAACCCTGCCTTGTATTTAGGTTCCATTTCAAGCACCACGCGGTACTGATTGGCCTGTGTGTAAATGGTGGAAATCAATCTTTGACCGAAGGCGTTGTACAAGGCTGCGTCTATGGCGGCCACGGTGACATTCAGGCGCCCTGCCGCTTCCCGGTCAATTTCAATGTAGGCTTGCAGCCCTTGTTCTTGAAGGTCGCTGGACACCCCTTGCAATTCCGGCAATGCAGCAAAGGCGTCCAGCAATCTGGCGTTGCTCAGGCTCAAGTCAGCCTGACTGGGCGACATCAGGGTCAGGGCATATTGCGACGGAGACACTTTGTCTTCTATGGTCAGGTCTTGAATGGGTAAAAAATACACCTGCATGCCCTCAATGCCTGCAGTTCTTTGCTTCAAGTGTTCCAGCAGGTTTGTCAGCGAAGCGTCGCGCTCACCTTTGGGCTTTAGGTTGAGCAGCATTCTGCCTGTGTTGAGCGTTGCGTTTGCACCATCCACACCAATAAAGGAAGACAGGCTGGCCACGGAGGGCTCCTCCAGCAGCGCCTGAGCCACTGTTTGTTGTTTGCTTTGCATTGCAGCAAACGAAATGGATTGCTCTGCCTGGGTAATCACTTGAATGAGGCCAGTGTCTTGAACCGGGAAAAACCCCTTGGGTACAAAATAATAAAGCGTTGCTGTCAGCATCACGCTGCCGCCAAACACCCAGAGTGTGAGCACCCTGCGGGCCAGCACCCAGTTCAGGGCACGCGCATACTGCAATATAAGCGCTTCAATGGCGTTACCGGCCAGTGTCATCAGCTTGCCATGCCCTTGGGCATGATCCGGCTTGAGCAAACGGGCGCACAGCATGGGCGTCAGCGTCAGCGACACCACGGCGGAAATAACAATGGAAACGGCCAGCGTAATGGCAAACTCATGAAACAACCTGCCTGCAATGTCCTGCATAAACAACAGGGGTATGAGTACAGCCACCAAAGACACGGTCAGCGACACAATGGTGAAACCGATTTCTTGTGAACCTTTCAAGGCAGCCTGCAAAGGGGAAAGGCCTGCTTCCCGGTGCCTGGCGATGTTTTCCACAACAACAATGGCGTCATCAACCACAAAACCGGTGGCGATGGTGAGTGCCATCAGGGTGAGGTTGTTGATGGAAAAACCAGCCAAGTGCATGAACGCGAAACTGCCCACCAATGAAATCGGAACGGCAATGCTGGGAATCAAGGTGGCCGAGGCGCTGCGAAGGAAAAAGAAAATAACCGCCACCACCAATGCCACGGCCAGCAGCAGTTCGTTTTGTACATCCTTGACCGAGGCTCGTATGGTGTTGGTTCTGTCGGTCAGCACCTGCAAATCCACCGATGGTGGCAAGGCGGCACGAATTTGTGGCAGCAAGGTTTGAATGCGATCAACCGTGTCAATGACATTGGCGCCCGGCTGGCGTTGCACATTCAACACAATCGCCGGTTCGGTGTTCGCCCATGCTGCCAGCCGGATGTTCTCTGCATCTTCCACCACAGTGGCAATGTCCTTTAACCGGATCGGATTGCCTTTCTTGTAAGCAAGAATCAGATTCTGATATTGGCTTGCTGAGGTTAATTGATCATTGGCGTCTAGTGTGAG
>JBEIKS010000173.1:0-5624 GCA_040379625.1 Burkholderiaceae bacterium | reverse complement strand
GGGTGCGGAGGCCAAGGATAGAAAGCCTGTGGAATTCGGTTCCGCCGACGACTACCAATTGCAACAAGCCTTGAATAAAATCAAGGGCTTGCCAGTTCAGGTCGCCAAGCCAAAACCGGCAGATCAGACGGCTGAAAAAATCAAAGAGTCCAAGTAAGCCCGGCAGTGTTTGCAGGTTAAGCGCTTGAACGACGAACAATTGCTGCGGTATTCCCGCCACATCCTTCTTGATGAGATCGGTGTGGAGGGACAAACCCGGATCCGTGAAGCCCACGTTCTGATTGTGGGCGCCGGCGGCTTGGGTTGCCCTGCAGCCTTGTATCTGGCGAGCGCCGGTGTGGGTAAACTGACCATCGCCGATGGCGACCAAGTCGATCTGACCAACCTGCAAAGACAAATTCTGCACACCACCGAGCGCATCGGCATGGACAAGGTGCAGTCCGCAAGTCACGGCATTGCGGCACTGAACCCGGATGTAACGGTCTGTGCGCTCAATCAAAAGCTCTCGGAAAAAGACCTCGACGATTTGTTGCCCACCGTTGATGTGGTGTTGGATTGCTCAGACAATTTTGCAACGCGGCATGCGGTTAACAGGGCGTGTGTAAAGCACAAAAAACCCTTGGTTTCAGGCGCAGCCATTCGTTTTGACGGGCAAATCAGCGTTTTTGACAGCAAGCAACCCAACAAACCCTGCTACCACTGCCTCTTCCCGGAAGGTGAGGATGTCAGCGAAGTGCGTTGCGCCACCATGGGCGTGTTTGCACCGCTGACTGGTGTAATAGGCACCCTGCAAGCGGCAGAAACCCTGAAAATACTCGCAGGCACAGGCGAACCGCTTTACGGCAGCCTGTTGTTGTTCGACGGACGAAGCAGCGGTTTTCAGCGAATCAAAGTGCCTAAAGATCCGGCCTGCCCTGTTTGTGCCACGGTAAAAGACCAAGCGGCAGACTGAGAAAATCTCGCCACCTTGTGGTCGATGTGGGCGGGCTTTCCCGCTCTGTGCTGTTTGGGGAAACGTGGCGGCACAACCCAAACGGTTTTCATTTGGTGGGAACGCACCGATTTCAAATGCGATGCCGTGTCTTCAAACAAAACATGTTTTCTGGCGGGTACAAGCCGCTTGACTGCCGGCCATAAAAAACCTGAGGGCTTGGGACGCAAACGCCCATTAACGCTCATTTGATCAATCGCAATGACGGCATGAACCAAAGACTGTATGCGCAGCAATGCCAACACGCGAATGGCATATTCAAGCGGGGCGTTGGTGAGAATGATCTTGTTGCCCGGCAGGCGGCGCAGCAAATGCCGCATTTGCGGGTCAGGCAGCACCTGTTCGTGCAGCCTGGGCAAAACATGGGTGTGCTTTAAAAAATGCTGAGGACAAACGTCGTGGTGCTTCATCATGCCCAACAAAGTAGCGCCATAGCGCAGCCAGTAGGCATTTCGCAACTGTGAGGCCTGTGCTGAATCAATATTGAGGTGCCCGGCCACATATTGCGTCATGGACTCGTTAATTTCGGGGAGAATATGCTTGGAGGCGTTATGCAGTGTGTTGTCCAGATCCAGCCAGAAACAAACTTTGCCAGCGGCAGGCCGCTTTAGAAACTTGATGCGCAAAATCGACCATCCTTTTTTAGAAGAAACTTCAACGTTGGCAGCGCTCGAACGTCCGGGTCATTTTAGCCTGCAAACGCTTTGTTATTCCGATACTGCCAAGCGATTGAATATTCCCAATGTTCCAGACCCGTTGCAAACAGAAAACCTGCAAAGGCTGGCGCTGACCTTGGGGCAGATAGAACGGCTGCTAGGTGCAAAATTGAAAATCAACAGCGGGTTTCGCTGCCCTGCCTTGAATGAGGCAGTTGGCGGGGTGCCAAACTCTCAGCATGTAGAGGGCTTGGCAGCAGACTTTGTTTGCCCCCATGTTGGCAGCCCCTACGACATCGCCGAAAAAATAATTCAAAGTGGAATCGAATTCGATCAACTCATTCTGGAGTTCGGGCGTTGGATACATATCTCCATCAATTCTGTAAATTCCAACATGCGAAATGAAGTTTTAACGCTGAGCGCTGACGGGCGTGGCTGCATGGAAGGTTTACACCGTTTAAATGGCTAAATATTCAGTCAAACCCTTGGTAGTACTGGCCGCAGCCGGTACTTTGTCTGCACATCTGGGCGCTGCATGGCTGGCGAGCGACCTTGGTCTGTCAGAAAAAGCTCAGCCCGATGAACCCTTGATGTTCAGTGTTCTGGTTGCAGACGCTGAAAAACCCGCAATGCCGGCCATCGCGGTCGCAAAAATGCCTGAAAACAAGATACGTGAAGTGGCTGTTCCCATGCCTCCTGCCGAAACCGTGACTGCGCAGACGCCGCCCGCCCCCGAAGTGGCCAAAGCCGAGCCCCCGCAAGCTGAACCTTTACCACCCGCCGTTACACCTGAGACACCAGCAAAGCCCATGGCCGCCCCTCTTAAAAGCGGCGCATTGGTGTTTGATGTGTATTTGGGAGCGGCAGAGTCAGACCCGCTGGCAAGAATGACCCACGAACTGAAATTCACAGACCAGACTTATGAAATTTCCAGCCGTGGCGAAGCATTGGGGCTGCTGGCCAGCCTTTACTCCGGTTTGCTGACGCAGCGCAGTGTGGGCTTGATGACTGAAACCGGTTTTTCACCCCAGCAATACAGCGAACAAAAGGGCAAAAAGCCGGAATCGATTACCGTATTTGACCAAAAAACCGCCTCCATCCAGTTTTCAGGCAGCGCCGGGCAACCGTTGCCAGAACATGCGCAAGACCGGCTGTCTGTCATCTACGCACTCACGGCTCAATTAAAAGACAGTGAACTGATGGGATCTCTGCCAAAACAAGGGGATGTGATCAAATTCAAGGTGGCCAATACGCAATCAATTGAAGATTTCGATTTTGATTGTCTGGGTTACGAACCGGTGGTTTTACGCCACGGAGAAGTGCGGGCTATGCGGTTTAAGCGTACCAAAAACGTCAATGGTGAAAAATCCAGTATTGAACTTTGGTTCAGTCCAGCAACGGAATGGTTACCGGTTCAAATCAGGCTGACGGACAAAAAAGGCATGGTGGTTACGCAACGCCTGCACAACTGAACCTGTGAAGTGTTTAGCGGGAGGCTGGCTCAACCAGTACCAAGCCTTCTATGGAAGGACGTTCCGCAATGCGCATGCGCGCAATTTTGCCTGAGCGTTCAATGACGACTTCATCTGGCAGCACCTCGGACAACAGCCATCCGTTTACAAGTTCCTCACCCAGACGGTAGGCCTGACTGGGGCGGCCTTCGACGGCCAAAACAGCTGCACTTTGACGCTCACCCGAGACCACGCCCAACACTTGCACCGCTGGGGGCACAACGCCGCCAGAAACGTCTGCACCCAACAGACGCGCCTCGGGCGCGCGGTCCACCATGGACGCAGCGTCTGAAGATTGAGGAAGAACCGGCACAATTTCCGGCGGGTTTTGCCGCAACAACAAAACGGCCAACGCCAGCAGAGCCCCGAGCGAAAAAAGCAAAACAACATTGGTTGCCAATGGCGCCCAGCGTGGCAGCATTGAAAAGCTCCTTTGACCCTTTGAGGGAAAACAAGTCGAACGTTGTGCCGATTCTATACCGGTGGGCAAAAAAAAGGCCGACGGTTTTTCACCATCGGCCAAAGCCATGCTTCAAAGTTTGTGCACGTTAGGTGCACTAGCTCTTGCAAGATTGAATTATCAAGCATTGTAAAAAATGACATAAGTCCCGATTCAGGGTAACAACTTTACCTAGTGCCAAGCTCCAAAACGCAACGGCCTGACGGTTTTCAGAGATAATGAAGGCTTGTTCAAGGAGCTTTTAACAATGAATCGTTTTAGCGCACCGCGTTCAGCGCGGTTTTCCCGAGCTGCAAGCGGCTTCACCCTGATTGAAATCATGGTGGTCGTGGTTATTCTGGGTATTTTGGCCACCTTGGTATTGCCAAAAATCATGGGGCGTCCGGATGAAGCACGGGCCATTGCCGCCAAACAGGACATCGGGTCGGTCATGCAGGCACTCAGCCTGTACCGGCTGGACAACAGTCGCTACCCCACCACAGAACAAGGTTTAAAGGCATTGGTGGCAAAACCGACCACCGAGCCTCTGCCCAACAACTGGAAAACCGGCGGTTACCTGGACAAGTTGCCAAAAGACCCTTGGGGCAATGTCTATCAATACCTGAACCCCGGCATTAAAGGCGAGATCGACGTATTCAGCTACGGAGCCGATGGCAAACCGGGCGGAGCCGGTCCGGACAGCGACATTGGTTCTTGGGACCGTTAAAAAAAGCGGACGCACCGTGGCACAACCTCTGAACAAGTCGGGGTTCACATTGCTTGAACTGCTGGTTGTTCTGGTGGTGATTGCCATCGGTACGGCATTGGTGTCTGCAAAGCTGTTGCCGGACGACCAACGACTGTTGGACCAGGAAGCGGAACGGCTGGCCCAGATTCTCACCATTGCGCAGGAAGAAGCCGAAATAAAGGCGACCAACATCACCTTCAGGGCAAGCGCCTCAGGCTTCGTGTTTACCAGACCCAACGACGAAGGGGTGATGCAAATCATTAAAGATGATTTTCTGAGCCCGAAAAACTGGCAGCAAACCGACATACAACTCACTGTTCAAACCCAAGGCGCATTCAGTTCGGAGTTGATATTGAAATCTGAACCCTCGGCTGAGCCATGTGCCCTTGAATTGCGAAAAGGCACGGCCTCGCGCTGGCTGGTGCGCCTCAATACCGGTCGGTTCCGATTGGTGAAATCGTGAAACGTCTGACTGCCAAAGGGTTCACACTGGTTGAAGCCCTGGTGGCGCTGACCATCCTGGCAGTGGCCCTGATGGCAGCCATTAAGGCATCGGGCTCAATGAACGTGCAACAAGACGCAATGATCACCCGGCTCAACGCCCAATGGAGCGCGGAGAACATGGCCAATGAATTGCGCTTGCGGGGTGTTTTCCCCAGCCCCGGCATCACGGAAAGACCCTGCCCTCAGGGCAATCAGGCGTGGCTTTGCATTATTGACGTGACCAACACACCCAACCCGAATTTCCGGCGGGTGGATATTCGGGTGGTGGATGATCAAGACAGGCTGGGTGCGAGCAGCTACCGGGCCCGTCTTGTGGTTTTTCTGGCCAGGCTGCCTTAAATGCAGCGCACTCTTGCAAACCGCAAAGGATTCACCCTGATTGAATTGTTGGTGGCACTGGCGATTGTGTCGGTGGTGGCGGTTCTTTCATGGCAGGGCCTGGAAAACGTCATTCGACTCACCAACCGGGTGCGCGCAACCGATGAAGAACTGGCGCAGTTGCGCTCTGTGTTCAGCCAATTGTCCAATGACTTGAAAAGCGTTCCAAACGCCCGGACAGGACCCGCAAATGTTGCGTCCAGCGGCGGTGGTTCAGTCGCACCTCCGGCCCCAAACGAAGCAGGGGTGAGGTCACCAAATGAACGCAGGCCTGATGTCACCTTTGAAGACGAAGAAACGCTGGATGGCGTGGTGGATGATTTGCTCAGCAAGGGAGAAAAAATTCAGTTGCTCAGCGATGGGTTTCAAATTCAGACGCTGCAAAAATCACCCACAG
>JBEIKS010000172.1:0-5629 GCA_040379625.1 Burkholderiaceae bacterium | reverse complement strand
ATGCCATTTTGGGCTTGCTGATTTTCGGTATGGTGATGGTGTATTCCGCGTCTGTTGCGCTGCCAGACTCGCCGAAGTATGCGAACTATAAGCCCACGCACTTCCTGGTGCGGCATGTCGTGTCTCTGTGTATTGCAGCATTTGCTGCTATTTGCGTGTTTCAGGTGCCGCTGCAGATGTGGCAGCGTTTAGCCCCGCTGATATTTGTCATTACCCTGATCATGTTGATGCTGGTGCTGATTCCCGGTGTGGGCAAAGGTGTAAACGGTGCCCGTCGCTGGTTGCCTTTGTACTTCATGAATTTGCAGCCATCTGAAGTGATGAAGGTGGTGGCGCTGCTGTATGCGGCCGACTTTACCGTTCGCAAACAGGAATTCATGCAGCGGTTTTCCCGAGGATTTTTGCCCATGGGCATTGCCATGGCGTTTGTAGGGGTTTTGTTGTTGCTTGAGCCCGATATGGGCGCATTCATGGTGATCGTAGCCATTGCCTTCGGTATTCTGTTTTTAGGCGGAGTTAATGCCAAAGTGTTTTTCGGCCTCTGCGGCATCATGTTGATGGCCTTTGTGGGTCTGATCTACAGCAGCGACTACCGGCGTGAACGTTTCTTTGCATACCTGAACCCCTGGGAAGAGAAAAACGCGCTGGGCAAGGCCTACCAGTTGTCTCACTCCCTGATTGCATTCGGGCGTGGTGAGTTAAGCGGCGTGGGTCTTGGTGGCAGTGTTGAGAAACTGCATTATTTGCCTGAAGCGCACACCGACTTCTTGTTGGCCGTGATTGGCGAGGAATTGGGTTTCATTGGCGTGGCGTCGGTTATTTTCGCATTCGCCTTTATTGTGCACCGTGCGTTTTCCATCGGCGCCCAGGCCATTGCGCTGGACCGTGTGTTTGCCGGTTTGGTGGCCAAAGGTGTGGGTATCTGGCTGGGCGTTCAAGTGTTCATCAACATGGGTGTGAATTTGGGTCTGCTGCCAACCAAAGGCCTGACCTTGCCTTTGATGAGCTATGGCGGCTCCGGAATCATGATGAATTGCATTGGTTTGGCCATCTTGATGCGTGTGGACTTTGAGTCTCGCGAAATGATGCGTGGCACTACCTCAACCGGAGCACGCAAATGAATGTGCGCGGCAAATTGGCTCTGGTGATGGCGGGTGGTACGGGTGGACATATTTTCCCGGGACTGGCTGTCGCACATGCCTTGCGCGAGCGCGGTTGGACGGTGCAGTGGTTGGGCAACCCGACTGCCATGGAAGGTCAATTGGTTCCGAAACACGACATTGTTCTCAATCCGTTGGTGTTTTCCGGTTTGCGCGGCAAAGGTTTTGCAGCGGCTTTGCTGATGCCTCTGCGCTTGTTGAAGGCGTTTGCACAAGCGTTGCGGGTGCTCAGAAAAGTCAGGCCGGATGTTGTTCTCGGCATGGGGGGCTATGTCGCTTTCCCGGGTGGCATGATGGCTAGCCTGTTGGGCATTCCGGTGGTGATTCATGAACAGAATTCGATTGCGGGCATGACCAACCGCTGGTTGGCGAAAGTGGCTGATACGGTATTGGTCGCCTTTCCTGATGCATTGCCCAAGGCCTTGTGGGTGGGCAATCCGGTGCGTGCGGCATTGGCCAGCGTACCTGCGCCTCAGCAGCGTCTGGCAGGCAGGCAAGGGGTCATGAAATTACTGGTGGTGGGTGGAAGTCTTGGCGCTGCAGCCTTGAACGAGACAGTACCTGCGGCCTTGGGTTTGCTGCCATCAGGCAGTCGATTTGAGGTCAAGCATCAGGCTGGCGAAAAGCACCTGCAGGCACTGGTTTCAGCGTATGCCAAGGCAGGGGTTCAGGCCGATTGCGTCGCCTTCATTGAAGACATGTCTGACGCGTTGGCGCAGGCCGATGTAATTGTGTGCCGGGCTGGTGCAATGACGGTTGCAGAAATTGCCGCCGTGGGAGCAGCCGCCTTGTTTGTTCCATTTCCGTTTGCCGTGGATGACCATCAGACAACCAACGCCACCTTCCTCAGCCTCAAGGGCGGGGCATGGATGCGACAACAGTCTGAACTGACTGCGCAATGGTTGGCGCAATGGTTGCAACAACTGACACGCGACGATTTATTGAAAACCGCCATTGCAGCCCGTGCGCTGTCCAAACCCGATGCAACGCAGCACATTGTTGAGCAAATGGAAAAGGTCTGTGAGTCATGAAGCACAAAGTTAAACACGTTCACTTCGTTGGTATTGGCGGCTCAGGCATGAGCGGTATTGCCGAGGTGCTGCTGAATCTGGGATATGAAATCAGCGGCTCGGATTTGGCTGACAACGCCACAACGCAGCGTCTGCAGTCCATGGGTGTAACCGTGGTTCAAGGCCATGCGGCTGAAAACGTAGCCAAGGCAGATGCCCTGGTGGTTTCCAGTGCCGTGGGTAACCACAACCCGGAAGTGATTGCAGCACGGTCAAAGCGGATTCCTGTTGTGCCCAGGGCATTGATGCTCGCTGAGTTGATGCGCCTGAAGCGCGGTATTGCCATTGCGGGTACACACGGTAAAACCACTACCACCAGTCTGGTGGCCAGTGTGTTGGCACAGGGAAATCTGGATCCTACTTTTGTCATTGGCGGCCGCTTGAATTCTGCCGGTGCGAATGCGAAGTTGGGCACCGGCGACTACATCGTGGTGGAGGCCGACGAGTCGGACGCCTCCTTCCTGAATTTGATGCCCGTGATGGCAGTGATCACCAACATTGATGCGGATCACATGGAAACCTACGGCCATGACTTCGCACGATTGAAGCAGGCTTTCATCGAATTTACGCAGCGCCTGCCTTTCTACGGTGAGGCGGTGGTGTGTTCCGACGATCCGCATGTTCGCGAAATCATTCCCTTTATTTCCAAGCCCATGATCACCTATGGTTTGATGGAAGGTGCCACCGTGCGCGCAGTGGATGTAAAAGCCGTCGGTGCACAGATGCATTTCACCGCATTGCGTGAAGATGAGTCGCCGCTGCAGGTCAAGCTGAATTTGCCGGGTGTTCACAACGTACTGAATGCCTTGGCGGCCATTGCCATTGCAACAGAGTTGGGTGTGGAAGATGAAGACATCTGCACGGCGCTTGAGCAATTTAACGGCGTAGGGCGACGTTTTTCACGCCATGGCGACATTGCATTGTCCAGCGGTGGCAGTTTCAGCCTCGTGGATGATTATGGACACCACCCTGTTGAAATGGCGGCAACGCTGGCTGCTGCCCGCGGCGCTTTTCCTGAAAAGCGTCTGGTGCTCGCCTTCCAACCCCACCGTTACACCCGTACCCGCGATTGCTTTGAAGATTTCGCCCGTGTCTTGTCCACAGTGGATGCACTGGTGTTGTCTGAGGTCTACGCCGCAGGTGAGTCGCCCATCGTGGCGGCCGATGGCAGGGCTTTGGCCAGGGCTGTTCGTGTGTTGGGCAAAGTTGAACCCATCTTCGTTCAAGATACGGATGAAATGTACAGCGCAGTGATGCAAACCGCACAAGATGGAGATCTGGTGATCACCATGGGTGCTGGCTCAATCGGTGGGCTACCTAAACGTTTTAAAGATTCTGGAGGTCAGGCGTGAGTTCGCCCGGACAAGTTTCAAGTGTGAACCCGAAAGACCTGGGTAAAGTGGTTGTGTTGTTTGGCGGTCCGTCCGCAGAACGTGAAGTGTCATTGAAATCAGGTGGCATGGTGTTGGCCGCCCTGCAGCGTCAGGGTGTGGACGCTCATCCATTTGACCCCGCCACTCAATCGTTGGTTGAGTTGGCCAATGGCAATTACGACCGGGCATTCATCGCACTGCATGGCCGCTTCGGTGAAGACGGCACAGTGCAGGGTGCTTTGGAATGGATGCGCATTCCCTACACCGGCAGCGGCGTACTGGCTTCAGCCCTCGCCATGGACAAAGTACTGACCAAGGTTGTGTGGCAGCGGGAACATCTGCCCACGCCGGATTTCATTGAACTGGAACCTGGCTTTTCTGATGTGGAAGTGGCTTCGCGTCTGGGTCTTCCCTTGATTGTGAAACCCGCTCAGGAAGGCTCTACGCTTGGATTGACCAAGGTCAGAACCGTAGAAGAACTCATCCCCGCTTTTGAAAAAGCGTTTGCATTTGACAAGCATGTTCTGGCTGAAGCGTTTGTTTCAGGTGGTGAGCTGACGGTGCCCGTGTTGGGTGAAGGTGCCAATGCACACGCGCTGCCAGCCATCCGCATTGTGGCGCCTGGTGGCAATTACGATTATCACAACAAGTACCTTGGCAACGAGACACAATATTTTTGCCCAAGCGGCATTGATCCAGCGCTGGAAGCGGAAGTGCAGGCCTTGGCCGTGCGCGCCTACCAGGCCTTGGGCTGCAGTGGATGGGGACGTGCCGATGTGATGCTGGATGAGCAAGAACGCCCTTGGTTGCTTGAAATGAATACAAGCCCCGGCATGACAGACCATTCATTGGTTCCCATGAGCGCGCGTGCAACCGGCATTCAATACGATGCGCTGGTCTTGCGTTTGTTGTCGCAGGCGTGCTTGAAATCAAGCCTGCCCAGTAACGGAGCGCAATAAATGTTTGGCAGCCTGTGGCACGACACGCGTTTGATGAACATCATGGCTTTGGTGTTTTCTGCCTTGGCACTGGTGTTCTTTGTTGTTGCGAGTCTGACCTGGGTTGCCCATCGGCCGGTTTTTACGCTGACCCACATTGAATTGGACGGACAGTTTCAACATGTCAACAAGGTGGGTGTTCGTGAACATGCCCTGCGCCGCATGTCAGGTAATTTTTTCACCATGAACCTGGAAGACACGCGCAGGGCTTTTGAAAATGTACCTTGGGTGCGTTCAGCCTCAGTACGCCGTGTCTGGCCCAATGGTTTGCGGGTCAATCTGGTTGAGCATGAAGTGTTGGGCTATTGGGGTGACAGCAAACTGGTCAGCCGGTTTGGTGATGTGTTTGTTGTGAACCTTGCCGAAGCGGAAGCCCAGCGTACTGAAAAGCTGCCGCTGTTGCTGGGTCCGGTGGGCAGCGAGCGTTTGGTCGTGGAGCAGTTTTACCGTTTGAACAGGCAGTTGAAGACGGGTGGTTTTCAATTGGGTGAGTTGCGTCTCTCCGACCGTTTTGCCTGGACCGCTGTCATTGACAACGGACTGAAGTTGGAATTGGGGATTGACAGACCCGAACATTCAAGTTCGAGTCAGGTGGATTTGTTTTTAAGAAGCTATCCGATCGTGATGGCACAAATGATGAAAAAATTGACGGTATTTGATTTGCGGTATCCGTCGGGTTTTGCGTTGGCGGGCGTAAGCCGTTAATTGAGTGGACAGGGTATGAGCAAGGAACAAAAAGATCTGATCGTCGGACTGGACATCGGCACCTCGAAAGTGGTGGCTGTGGTTGCAGAGTTATTGCCCGACGGTCGTTATGAAGTGATTGGCATGGGACAGCACGAGTCCAAGGGGCTGAAAAAAGGCGTGGTGATCAACATCGAGTCTACTGTGGCCTCGATTCAACGCGCGCTGGAAGAAGCCGAACTGATGGCGGACTGCAAAATCCGCACTGTGTTTACTGGCATTGCCGGCAGCCACATACAAAGTTTCAATTCCTCCGGAATGGTGGCCATCAAGGAGCGTGAGGT
>JBEIKS010000171.1:0-5654 GCA_040379625.1 Burkholderiaceae bacterium | reverse complement strand
CTGCGGTGTCTGACTTCGGTGTGATCTTGATGTCCGACAGACTCAGCGTAATGGTGTTGGGATTGGACAAGCGCTTGCGACGCAGACCTTCCCACTTGGAGCGACCACCCATGCCGTTGTCAAATGCTGGCGTGTAGAAACCGATGTAAGCGTCTGCGTCTTTGCTGGCCCAAGCCTGTGCCCAAGACTGAACGGCCTTGATAATGTCGTCAGTTGGGGAAGCCGACTCAGCAGCTGGCGCTGCTGCAGGCACGTCTGTGGCTACCACGGGTGCAGATTCAACCGGTGTGGCGTCTGCTGCAGGCGCAGCCATGCTGGGCGGTGCGGCAAATGAGGCCAGCACAGGCTTTTCAAGAGGCCCAAAACTTTTCACACCCACAGACGACAGGACACCGAGCGTCTTGGTCTTTGCAAAAGTCACTGCGTAAGGAACAAATTCAGCCTTACCGCTGGAGGTGTCGCGCAGCAGGTAGTCGTAACGGGCTGGAAACTCTTCTTTGTTCTCGTTAATCGGAAAAATGTTGAAGAAAGAAAACGAGTCAAAGCGGCTTTGCACTGTTTTTTCAGGCACCAAGGGTGGCCCAAGCAGGTTTTTAACCGCCAGTGGCGTCATGCCGACCTTCAGTTTCTTGACATCTTTCTCAGTCACGAATTCACGTGGAGGGGTGCCATCGATGTCTGAATTGAAATATTCAGGCACGTCCCGCACTGAATTAATGCTGCTGCAAGCGCTCAAGCCGAGCATAAAAGAAGCAAGCGCTGTGGCGGCCAAAACGCGCCTAGTGGATGCGAACCTTGCGGTCATGGTGTAGTGTCTCCCGAATTTCAGTGGGTTTTACAGACATTTATGGAACTTTTTCGTCTGTCTGGTGTTGTTATCTATGAATTCACACATTGAAGCGGTGTTTTACCAAAAAAATAGCCGTTTGTCTTGTTTAATATCGAGCCTGATACACAAAGAAGCGTTTTACAATGACAATCATAGTGAAACTTAATTTTTTCACCCTTTCAATAGAAAAAAGCAATCAAAATTCAATTGCAAATATAATTTTTAAAAGGAAATTACAATGCACACCGTCATTGTGGGTAGTGGGATAGCAGGCTGGACAGTGGCCAGAGAATTGCGAAAACTACAACCGGATGCGCAAACTCACCCGATCACCCTGATCTGCGCGGACACCGGCGATTTTTATTCAAAACCCATGCTTTCCAATGCGTTGGCAAGTCAAAAAACACCCGTCTCCCTGGTGATGACCCCGGCTGCGAAAATTGCCGAACAAGCCAAAGTGACTCTGCAGGCGCATACACGCGCCCAGCGTCTGGACCGGTCGGCAAAAGTGCTGGTGACGGACCAAGGCGAACTGGCCTATGACCAACTGGTGCTGGCTTTGGGAGCCGACCCGATACGACTGCCGATTGCAGGCGGCGGTGCTGCAGCCATCCAGTCGGTCAATGACCTCACTGACTACGCCGCTTTTAGAAACGTATTGCCTGAAAAAGCCAAAGTGGTGGTGCTGGGCGCAGGATTGATAGGCTGCGAATTCGCCAACGACCTGAGCACAGCGGGTTGCGAAGTGACGGTGTTTGACATCGCACAGTGGCCCTTGGGCAGGCTACTGCCGCAAACTGCCGGTGAGTATGTGAAAGCCGGACTGCAAAACGCAGGTGTTAAATTTGAGATGGGTGTGAGCATCACCCAGGTAGAAAAAGCAGACGCTGGCGGTTACAGCGTCACTGACAGCACCGGTGCAACACACAGCGCAGACCTGGTGTTAAGTGCCATTGGACTGAAAGCACGCACCAGTCTGGCAGCACAAGCGGGGCTGACAGTGGACCGCGGTATCGTCGTTGATCAAAAAGGGCGAACCAGCGACCCCGCCATTTTCGCCTTGGGAGATTGCGCACAATATGGTGATCAAGGCTTGCTGCTGCCTTATATCCAACCGGTCATGAATGCGGGGCGCGCCATCGCGGCCAACATCAACGGTGCCGACACGGCAATTCGCTTTCCTGCCATGCCTGTAATGGTAAAGACACCGGCCTGCCCTACTGTTATCGCCCCGCCCGCCGCTGGCGCCCTTGGAAACTGGGACTGCCAGCCTGTGGAAGCGGGCTTGCGTGCATTGTTCAAAAATGCAGATGGCCAGTTGCTGGGCATGGCTTTGCTGGGCAAGGCCACAGCAGAGCGACAGGCTTTGACCGGTGAATTGCCGGTCGTTTGGGAGTAAGCCAAACAATAGACAGGCTTGGTTGAGGACGAGTGCATTCAATGCCCAGGAATCACTTACAATAGAGGGCTTGGATGCACACACCTGATGCACACACCTGATGCCATTTGCACATGAACACGCCTATTACCAACATTGCGGCTTACTTATTTGTTTCCATTGAAGATATTGAAACACTCAAGGAACAGTTGCAGCAACGTTGCCACGCGCTTGCGCTCAAGGGCACCATACTGATTGCCCCTGAAGGCATCAATCTGTTTCTCGCGGGGCTGAAGGCTGATATTGACGCGTTTTTGCACCACCTGAAAGCCGATGCCCGCTTTGCAACACTGGAGGTGAAGTTTTCTTATTCCGAACATCAGCCCTTTAAAAAAATGCTGGTGAAAAAGAAAAAAGAGATCATCACCATGAAGCGCCCCATCATCCGTCCGGAAGAAGGTCGCGCCCCCGGAGTGGCGGCAAAAACACTGTCGCAGTGGCTCAGCCAAGGCCAGGACGATGAAAAACGCCCTGTGGTGCTCATCGACACCCGGAATGCATTTGAAACGGATTTCGGCAGCTTTGAAAATGCCATCGATTACCGCATCGATAAATTCAGTGACTTTCCTGAAATCATCGAGGGCAAAGCCGATGAGTTTCGAGGCAAAACCGTGGTGACATTTTGCACAGGCGGCATACGCTGCGAAAAAGCGGCCATTTTGATGCAACGCGCGGGTTTTGAGCGTGTGTATCAGTTGGATGGCGGCATTTTGAAATATTTTGAAGAAGCTGGCGACAGCCACTACCAAGGCAGTTGCTTTGTTTTCGATGAACGCGAAGCACTGAACCCAGATTTGCGGGCAACCGCACAGCATGAACTCGCAACACGCCCCGAAAAGGCATAAGGATCCAAAAAATACCATGGCTCAATACGTATACAGCATGAACAGGGTGAGCAAGACCGTTCCCCCTAAAAGACAAATTCTCAAAGACATTTCTTTAAGCTTCTTTCCAGGGGCAAAAATCGGCGTGCTTGGCTTGAACGGCTCCGGTAAATCCACTTTGCTGAAAATCATGGCGGGTGTGGACAAGGAAATTGAAGGCGAAGCCATTCCCATGCCCGGCATCAAGGTCGGTTATTTGCCCCAGGAACCGGAACTCAATGCGGAAGACACCGTTCGCCAAGCCGTGGAAGAAGGCATGGGCGAAGTGGTGAAAGCCAAGGAAAAACTGGAAGCCATTTACGCTGCCTACGCCGAACCCGATGCAGACTTCGACAAACTGGCGGAAGAACAGGCGAAATACGAAGCCATCATTGCCACCAGTGGCACCGATCTTGAACACCAACTGGAAATTGCAGCCGATGCGCTTCGCTTGCCTGCGTGGGACGCCATCATTAAAAACCTGTCTGGCGGTGAAAAGCGCCGTGTGGCCTTGTGCCGTTTGTTGCTGTCCAAGCCAGACATGCTGCCGCTCGACGAACCCACCAACCACCTTGATGCAGAGTCTGTGGATTGGCTGGAACAGTTTTTGGCAAAATTTCCAGGCACCGTGGTGGGCGTCACCCACGACCGCTACTTCCTGGACAACGCTGCCGAATGGATTCTTGAACTGGACCGCGGGCACGGCATTCCATGGAAAGGCAACTACAGTTCCTGGCTTGATCAGAAACAAGACCGCCTGAAGCAGGAAGAAGCCACGGAAAGCGCACGTCAAAAGGCGCTGAAGAAAGAACTGGAATGGGTCAGACAAAACCCAAAAGGCAGACAAGCGAAATCCAAGGCACGTATTGCCCGCTTTGAGGAACTTTCCAGCCACGAATATCAAAAACGCAACGAGACACAAGAGATCTTCATTCCGGTGGCTGAGCGTTTGGGTAACGAAGTCATTGAGTTCAACAACGTCAGCAAAGCCTACGGCGACCGCTTGCTCATCGACAACTTTAGCTTCAAGGTGCCGCCAGGCGCCATTGTTGGCATTATCGGCCCCAACGGCGCCGGTAAATCCACCCTGTTCCGCATGATTGCTGGCAAAGAGCAGCCGGACACCGGTGAAGTGAAAATCGGTCATTCCGTACAAATGGCGTTCGTGGATCAAAGCCGCGAGTCCCTGCCCAACGACAAAACCGTTTGGGAAGCCATTTCCGACGGCGCAGACATTCTGACGGTGGGCAAGTTTGAGGTGTCTTCACGCGCCTACATCGGCCGATTCAACTTCAAGGGTGGCGATCAACAGAAAATTGTGGGCAATTTGTCGGGCGGTGAGCGCGGACGCTTGCACTTGGCAAAAACATTGATTACCGGCGGCAACGTGTTGCTGCTGGACGAACCGTCAAACGACCTGGACGTGGAAACCCTGCGTTCACTGGAAGATGCACTGCTGGAGTTTGCCGGCGCAATCATGGTGATCAGCCACGACCGTTGGTTCCTGGACCGCATTGCGACGCACATTCTGGCGTGTGAGGGCGACTCACAATGGACATTCTTCGACGGCAACTACCAAGAGTATGAAGCCGACAAGCGCAAACGCCTGGGTGACGAAGGTGCAAAACCCAAGCGCCTGCGCTACAAGCCTTTGAAGTAATTGAATTAAAAGCTGGGCCTAACAAAATCAGACGCCAAAGGGGGAAACCCCTCAGCGTTTGGTTTGTTGATAGAGTTTTTCCAGTTCAGCGTTGGCTGCGGTTGGGGCAGGTGCGGTTTGGGTTTTTGCCTTTACCGCATTTGCTTTCAGCCAACTGCGTGCCACGACACTGGCGATCAGTAAAATAACAAACGGCCCTATCCACAGCACAGCGTTGCTGTTGGAAAACGATGGTTTGTACAAAATAAACTCACCGTAACGCTCCACCATATAAGACTTGATTTCCGCGTCAGACTTGCCTGTGGCAATTTGCTGATACACCTTCAATTTCAAGTCTTCGGCCAGACCGGCATGCGAATCTGCCAGCGACTGGTTTTGACAGACCAGGCAGCGCAATTCAGACGCCAGCGATTTAAAGCGACTTTCCACTTCCGGAGAGGCATTGAATTTGTTGATTGGCTCGGGCGTTTCAGATTGGGTTTGTGCTTGAGGTTGAGTTTGTGCAACCGCTATGCCGCCCTGCTTCAGTTCTTCAGCCATCAGGAGCCTCCTCCAACCCGACCACCATTGTTGGCCTGAATCAACAAGGGCTTGACGTGTTTTTCCATAAATTCCATATCAACAGGCCCGACATGACGGTGCCTGATAATACCTTCTGCATCAATGACATAGGTTTCAGGTACACCATAAACGCCATATTCAATGCCCACGGAACCGTCTCGATCAACGGCAACGAAGAGGTAGGGGTCGCCACCGTGCTCTTTCAACCAGTCGCGGGTGGCTGACATGTCGTCTTTGTAGGCCAAGCCCACAATGGGAATGTAGCCAGACTTGGACAATGACAACAACCGGGGGTGTTCAGTG
>JBEIKS010000170.1:0-5671 GCA_040379625.1 Burkholderiaceae bacterium | reverse complement strand
CTGGCAGACAGCCCATAGCTGGCTTGGGCGGGCGTGATGCCGTATTCCAGAACAAACTGCGGCATCAGGGGCTGCGCCATGTACAACAGGGAAAACGCAGAGAAGCCGCCCAGAAACATGGACCAGTTAATACGCCGGTAGTGCGTTGTTCCTGCCTGCCGGCGACTTGGGGTCATGCGATGCCTGTTAATTCCTCTAACTTGGCGCGAATCTTAGCATCGTTGAGCAACTGCATATGGTTTGTACGCTCGTAAGCCACCAAAGACTCAGGACGACCGTCAGCCGACAATGAGCTGGTGATCCGCACCAAACCATCTCCGATGGTATCTGCCAGTTTGGGTTGCTCAAAGGTACCGATGGTGGAACCGAGCAAATGGAACTTCACACCGAGGTACTGCGTTACAGGCGTGGCACCCAGCCCCTGTTCCAAATTGCGAACACCCTTGGACCTGACACCCAACACCTTTGAAACAGGTCTTGAGAGGTCAAAAATATCGAACAAGGTTTCGCCTTTGGCGGAAACTCTCGCCAGCGGTGAACCTTCATGGGGAGAACCGATACACACCACATCTTGAAGCAGGGCCACCAGAGGTGATTTGGTACCAATGGCTTGGTCCAACACCACGCGCGACACCAAACCGCCCATGCTGTGCCCAACCAAGGTCACACGTTTCACCGGCACCGGCCACTGCGCCACCAAAGCTTCCAGCTCACGCTTCAAGCGGCGACCGTTGGTCTTTACAGTAAGCCCTGTGTTGTAGCGAACATACAACGCTGAACGCCCTCCCAGCGACTCGAGGTGATCGCCGTACGATCCCTTTTGCGCCGACGGGCTTGCCGGATTGGAAAACATCCACCAGCTGTCTTCATTGCAGCACAGTCCGTGCACAAAAATCACCAGGTGTTCAGTTGCATCAGGGTAAGCCTGGGCCAACGCTGCCGTGTTCAAGGCCAACTTTTGGTGGGCATGGTAGAAACCAAGCTCAGGGGCGAGGGCGCTTTTTCCAGCAGCTAGCTGGTCACCCACAAGGCCGCTGACAGCACTTGCTACCGCGCTTAAATTCTTGTCGTACGCGGGGGTAGCGGGCGAAAAATTAACAAATGGCGAGGCGGCCTTCAAAGTGGCAGCGCCTGCGGTAAACAAACCCTTGCCAATTACCCTGACTGAACCGTACACAAAGTCAGTAATTCCGTTGTGCAGGGCAGTCACGGGTTTTGCCAATTGACCCAAGCCAGCATTCACCACGGCAAGCGGTTTGTCGCTGATGGCGCGGTGAAACTCGTGTACACGTGTAGTGGCCTGATCGAAAATAACGCCGGCCACGTCAACCGCCGCAGCCGTCTTTTTCATGCGCAACTGGCTTTCCGCCGAAACATTGTCGCTCAGAGACAGCACTGGCGTGGGCAAGCCGCTTACGGCGGCAGTATTCTGATTTGAAACATTTAATTTTTCTGAGGTCATTTCATCACTCCTTGAGTTCGTAAAAAACGCACACTCAAATCGTTAGCGTTTGAACGTATAGTGAACACTTGTGCACCAAAAGTAAAGTTTTTCAGCTGAATTTTTTCGAGCATATCCTCAAATCCGTTTCTCGCACATCTGAGTGAAAAGCGACTCCAAACATTACACAAAGGTTTTCACTTTAAGAAAAAGAAATCTTAAAGTTCATCTGTTTGTAGGCGAGTTCGTATATTTTGTATACATACTGTTTCGTTAAGTGCGCCAAAAAGACTTTCACAACCGAAGACCGGCGCATTTCGCCATTGCAGTTTCCCAATTCCCAAAAAAACAGCTCAGAGGAGAGTTCTCAATGTTAAAAGGCAAGTGCGCAGTCATTACAGGTTCAACCAGCGGTATCGGTCTTGGTATTGCTGAAGGTTTCGCAGCCGCAGGCATCAACATGGTCATCAACGGTTTTGGTGATGCAGCCGAAATCGAGGGCATCCGTGCCGGCCTGGAAAGCAAATTTGGCGTAAAAGTTCTGTATGACGGCGCCGACATGAGCAAGCCTGACCAAATTGAAGCCATGATGAAGCGTGCAGCCGACACCTTTGGCGGTGTGGACATTCTGATCAACAACGCTGGTATTCAGCACGTTTGCCCCGTAGAAGAGTTTCCAACGGCAAAGTGGGATGCAATTCTGGCCATCAATCTGACTTCGGCTTTCCACACAACACGCTGTGCAGTGCCTTACATGAAATCCAAGGGCTGGGGCCGAATCATCAACGTGGCGTCTGCCCACGGTTTGGTAGCCTCCAAATTCAAGACAGCCTACGTTGCCGCCAAACACGGCATCTTGGGTTTCACAAAAACCATTGCTCTGGAATTGGCTGAAAACGGCATCACTGCCAACAGCATCTGCCCAGGCTATGTTTTGACACCGTTGGTGCAAAAGCAGATTCCCGACACTGCAAAAGCCCGCGGCATTTCAGAAGAAGAAGTGATCAAAAATGTTTTGTTGGCTGCACAGCCCACCAAGCGTTTCGTAACAGTTGAAGAAATCGCAGGTACATCCTTGTTCCTGTGCTCAGACTCAGCCGCTTCGATCACCGGCACACACATTGCAGTTGAAGGCGGCTGGACCGCCCAATAACTGAAGCGACAGGAACAATAAAATGGCAACAACCAAAAAAACGTCAGCAAACGAGGTTAAAAAAATCAACCTCGCTTTGCAAGGTGGCGGCGCTCACGGCGCTTTCGCCTGGGGCGTGATCGATCGCTTGCTCGAAGATGGTCGCGTAGACATCGAAGGCGTGTCAGGTACAAGCGCAGGTTCAATGAACGCTGTTGTGTACGCCTACGGTGCCATCAAAGGCCCGGACGCTGCCCGCGAAAAACTCCACCAATTCTGGAAAGCGATTTCCGATGCGGGCGAGAAATACAGCCCCATCAAGCGCTCACCCCTGGAAAAGATGCTGTTTGGTCACAGCTTGGACAACTCGATTGCATCCGAGATGTTCAAAATGATCACCCACTCCTTTTCTCCCTACCAATTGAACCCCACCAACTTCAATCCGTTGAAGGAAGTGTTGGAATCAGTGGTGGACTTTGAAGATCTGGAAAAGAACTCCAAGACCAAACTGTTTTTGTCCGCCACCAACGTGCGCACGGGCAAGGCCAGGGTTTTCGGAACAGAAGAAGTAACAGCCGATGCAGTGCTGGCCTCTGCCTGCCTGCCTTACCTGTTCCAAGCTGTTGAAATTGACGGTGAATACTTCTGGGACGGCGGCTTCATGGGCAACCCGGTGTTGTACCCCTTGTTCTACAGCACTGAAACCCAAGACACATTGATCGTCCACATCAACCCGATCGAGCGTCCTGCTCCCCCAATGTCTTCACAAGACATTTTCAACCGCATGAATGAAATTACATTCAACTGCGCGTTGATCAAGGAACTGCGCGCAATTCACTTTGTGCAAAAGCTGATGGCCGATGGCTGGATCAAAGACGAACACGCAAGCAAGCTCAAACCCGTCCTGATTCACTCCATGCGCGCTGACCAGGCCCTGTCTGATCTGTCAGTGTCCAGTAAGTTCCTCAATGACTGGGACTTCCTGACCATGTTGCGTGACCGTGGTCGTGCAGTGGCAAGCGAATGGCTGAAAAACAATTTTGAACACATTGGCGTGCGCTCGTCTGTCGACCTGGCCAAAGAGTTCCTTTGAAAGGAAAAATGAATGAAAGTTGAAGACATCCTCAAGCTGCCGTCAATGCCGGCAGCAAGCCCAAGCTATCCAATGGGTCCTTACCGTTTTGTAAATCGCGAATACATGATCGTGACTTACGAAACCGACAAAGACCTGCTGCGCGCCGCGGTGCCCGAGCCTTTGGAACCCAACCCTGACGGCCACGTGCTGTACGAGTGGATCCGCATGCCCGACAGCTCAGGCTTTGGCGACTACACTGAAAGTGGCGTGGTCATTCCTTGTCTGTACAAGGGTGAGCCGATCAACTTCACAGCGCAAATGTACCTGGACGACGAGCCTCCCATTTCCGCAGGTCGTGAAATTTGGGGCTTCCCGAAAAAGTATGCGCATCCAAAGCTGGAAGTTGCCTCTGACACCCTGACAGGCACGCTGCATTACGCCGGCCAGATGGTGGCAATGGGCACCATGGCCTACAAACACCAAGAGTCACCCGGTGGCGTTGAAGCCATGGCCAAGGCCATGACCAAAACACAGTGCAACCTGAAGATTATTCCCGACGTTGATGGCAAGCCAAAAATCTGCCAACTCGTGGCCTACAATCTGATTGATGTCACCATCAAGGGCAGCTGGTTGTCACCAGCACGCCTGCACTTGATTCCTCACGTAAACGCTCCGGCTGCAGACCTTCCCATCAAGAAGATTGTCGGCGGCAAGCATTTCATCGGCGACCTGACACTGCCCCACGGCCGTGTGCTGTATGACTACCTGAAGGATCAAGACGCATGAACAAGGCCGACGTCCGCGCACTACCTTCCATGCCCTTGCAAAGTCCCACTTTCCCAAGAGGGCCTTACAAGTTTTTCGATCGGCAATACATGATCGTCAGCTACGAAACCGACGCTGATGCCATTCGTGCCTTGCTGCCTGAACCACTTGAACCCGATGGCAATGTGGTTTCATTTCAGTGGCTGGACTTGCCCGACGGCGAAGGCTTTGGTGCCTACGCTGCCGCAGCACAGACCATCCCCTGCAAGTTCAAGGGCGAGTCTTGCGTTTTCATCAGCCAGATGGTGGTAGACAACTGCCCACCTTTGGCCGGTGGCCGCGAGATCTGGGGCTACCCGATGAAGCACGGTCAACCCGTTTTGAAAGTGACAGGCGACACCCTGACAGGCAATCTGGTTTACGCAGGACAGCGCGTGGCCACAGGCACCATGGTGTATAAGCACGACGCTTTTGATGCAGGCAACATCGCTCGCGCAGAAGAAATGCTCAAGCGCACGCAAGTGACCTTGAAAATCATTCCTGACATTGACGGAAAACCTGCGATTGCACAGCTGGTTGGGGTTAATTTCACGAACATCAAGGTTAAAGGCGCTTGGACAGGCCCAGCCCGTCTGGAACTGATTCCTTCTGTAAACGCACCTTTTGCTGACTTGCCAATTCGTAAAATTATTGGCGGGAAACAATTTGTCACTGATATGACATTGCCCTACGGTCGGGTTTTGCACGACTATTTGGCAAAATAATTTCAGTAAAACAGCGTGTTAGAAAAAGCCCCGGAAATTTCAAAGTTTCCGGGGCTTTTTTTTCGCTTGCCACTTTCATGCAAAAGATGGACAGTAAAGCGTCAATGGATTTTTCGGGGCTCCAGAAATGATTCGGCAATTCTACGCAGCGCTTTCCCACAGCACACTTCATGGCTCGGCAACACTTGATCTGGCAGACCCCACCTTACCCAACATCCTGACGCAAGACTCACCCGCCGTAGAAGCCATGACGGATCTGCGCAAAATACACCCCATCAGCATCACCGGCGACGCCACGCTGGAACAGGCCCGCACAACGATGATTGTTTGCGGCGTGAAGCTGCTGTTCGTAAAAGGCGCACGCGGGGAATTGTCGGGTTTGATCACGGCGACAGATCTGGCCGGGGAAAAGTCCATTAAAACGGCCACAGTGTCAGCCAGACGGGTCCCTGAGCTCACGGTAGATGACTTGATGACCAAAGCCTGCGATCTGG
>JBEIKS010000169.1:0-5671 GCA_040379625.1 Burkholderiaceae bacterium | reverse complement strand
TTCGATTTGTCTGAGCATCTGCAGGCCGCTCTGGAAGTTTTTGGCCGCCACTATTTTTTCAAACAAGGCTACAGGCAAGGCTTCGCCTGTTTCAGCATGGGCGGTCATACGGGACAATACACCCCATTCCCAACCGAAATTTTCCATAAACTGTGAGGGAAGTTCCACCGCGTCCCATTCCACACCGCTGATGCCTGCCACTGAAGGCTCATTGATTCTGGTGATCATGTGGTGAAGACCATGGCCGAACTCATGGAACAAGGTCAGAACATCGTCATGGGTCAAGGTGGCGGGCTTTCCGCCCACGGGTCTCGGGAAGTTGCAGGTCAGGTAGGCAACAGGTGTCTGCAGCCCCTCTGGCGTCGGTTTTCTGCCTCTGGCGTCGTCCATCCAGGCGCCCCCCCGTTTTTGATCGCGAGAGTAGGGATCGAGGTAGAAGTGCGCCATCGCAGCCCCGTTTTTATAAACAGTGAAGAAGCGCACATCTTCATGCCATTTTGGTGCATCTTCCTGACGTATCTCTACTTCAAACAAGGTTTGGGTCAGTTCAAACAGACCATTGAGCACCGTGGGCTCGGGGAAGTACTGTCGCAGTTCATTGTCTGAAAACGCATAACGGTCTTGACGCAGCTTTTCCGACACATACGTCATGTCCCAAGGTTCTACATGGGTCATGCCCAGTTTGTTCTTTGCAAAATCGCGAATTTCCTGCAAATCGCGCTCTGCGTAGGGGCGTGCACGTTTTGCCAGATCTCGTAAAAATTGTGTGACCTCTTCAGGGGATTCAGCCATTTTTGGAACCAGTGACACATCTGCAAAGTGTCGGTAGCCCAGCAATTTCGATTCTTCTTCCCGCAATTTCAGAATTTCCAAAATCAGCGGGCCGTTGTCCCATTCTGGTTTGCCGAATTCAGATGCGCGTTTTGCGCTGGCATCGTAAAGCGTTTTTCTGAGCGCTTGGTTATCCGCATACTGCAGAACCGGGAAATAGGAGGGGAACTGCAGGGTAAATTTATAACCAGATTTCCCGTCGCGTTCCGCCGCCTCTTTGGCAGCCATGATTGCGTCTTCTGGCAGCCCTTTGAGCGAGTCGAGGTCTGTGGTCAGGTAGACGAAGTCGTTGGTTGCATCCAGTACATTCTCAGAAAATTTTGCCGTCAAAGCGGCCATTTTTTCCTGAATTTCTGAAAATCTTTCTTTTGCGGCGTCACTCAGTTCGGCGCCACCGAGCCTGAAGTCGCGCAGCGCGTTTTCCAAAACACGTTTTCTTTCCGGGCTGCAGGTTTGAAAGTCAGCAGCGCCTGCAATTGCCTTGTACTTGGCATAGAGGCGCTCGTCTTGTCCCACACGGGTCCAGAACTCGGTGAGTTTGGGCAAGTTTTCATTGTAGGCCTCACGCAGCTCGGGCGTGTCGGCCACGCTGTGCAAATGCCCCACAATTCCCCAGGCGCGTCCCAGCAATTCATTTGCGTCGTCCAGCGGTTTGACCACGGCATCCCAGGTGGCAGGTACCTCTGCGCCCACCACCAGTGCGAAGACACTTTCCGCATTTTTCAACAACGCTTCAATGGCCGGCGTAATGTGTTCCACTTTGATGTCGCCAAAGCGGGGTAGACCGGAAAAGTCCAATAACGGGTTCTGGGTTGTAAGATTGTCGAGTGCTTGCATGATGGGTTCCTGTAATAAAGCCGATGAGCGTCGCCTTGATAAAATCAAAGCTTTCTTTGAACCGCCTCCAGCGTGTTTTGTAACAACATGGTGATGGTCATGGGGCCCACACCACCTGGGACCGGGGTGATCCAGCTGGCCACTTCACTGGCTGAATTGAAATCTACATCACCGCATAATTTGCCGTCCGGCAGACGGTTGATGCCCACGTCAATGACCACTGCACCAGGCTTGATCATATCCCCGGTAATCATATTGGGACGACCCACCGCAACCACAAGTATGTCCGCCCTTTTGCAATGCGACGCAAGGTCTTTGGTTTTTGAGTTGCACACAGTCACGGTTGCGCCGGACTGCAGCAACAGCATGGCTTGAGGCTTTCCAACGATGTTGCTCGCGCCGATGACAACGGCTTCCGCGCCACGCAGGCTGATGCCTGTTTTTTCAAGCAGTTTCATGACGCCGTAAGGAGTGCAGGGGCGGAACAGCGGTTGTCCTGTCATCAGGAGGCCCGCGTTGCTGATGTGAAAACCGTCCACATCTTTTTCAGCGGCGATGGTTTCAATCACCTTGTGCGAATTGATGTGGGCCGGGAGCGGTAACTGCACCAAAATTCCGTGAATGTTGTCTCTGTGGTTCAAGGTGGTTACAAGTTCCAGCAAAGCGGCTTCGCTGGTGTCGGCCGGCAAACGGTGCATTTCTGAATAAAAACCGGCTTGTTCACACGCGCTGACCTTGTTTTTTACATACACCTGAGACGCTGGGTCTTCCCCCACCAAAACCACAGCAAGGCCGGGTTGGTGCCCTTTTGCAGTCAGGTCGCTGGCTGCTTTGGCAATTTCAGTACGCAGTTCTCGCGCCAAAGCGGCGCCATCAAGTATTTTGGCTGTCATGTGAGGTCGGTCCGGTGAACAATTGCGCCTATTTTACCAGTCAGCGGGCCAAAGCCAGTTTTAAAAGGTCTGCCACTGTATTTACATTGAGCTTGTCCATAATATTGGCGCGGTGGGCTTCTACCGTTTTAATGCTGATATTCAAGTCGTCGGCAATCTGTTTGTTCAATCGCCCGGCGACAATTCTGTCCAATACCTGCAATTCCCGCCCTGTGAGTCTTGAAAAACGTTCTTGGAGGGCCGCGTCTTTCAACCGCGCCTTGAAGCTTTCCTCTGAGGCCTGCACGTGTTTTTTCACCAACTCGCGAACGACTGTTTCGTCAAACGGTTTCTCCAGGAAGTCCACAGCACCTTTCTTCATGGTGCTGACCGCCATCGCCACATCGCCATGACCCGTGATAAAAATTACCGGCAAATCTGAACGCCGTTCCAGCAGTTTTTCCTGAAGTTCAAGACCGTTCATGCCCGGCATGCGAACGTCCAAAATCAACACGCAAATTTGCTCCGGGAAAAATTGGTTGAGAAATTCTTCTGCAGAGCCAAAGGTTTCAACCCTGTGGTCGTCTGTTTCCAACAGCCACTGCAGAGACTCCCTGACCGCCTCATCGTCATCGACAATGTAAATTCGGGCTTGGGGCAGGGGTTGTTCACGTACCGGAGATTGTGATCGGGTGTGGTAGCTCATGCAGGTTTTCCTCGGGGGGTAGGTGAATGTCTGGCTGATACAAAGGCAGCGAGAATTTGAAAATTGTGCCGCTTGGCGTATTTTTTAGAATGTCCAAAGTACTTTCATGGTACTCAACAATGGACCTGCAGATGTTCAGTCCCATGCCCATGCCTTCAGGTTTTGTACTGAAAAATGGCTCGAACAGCTTCCCAAGTGCCTCGTCTGGTATGCCGCTGCCAAAGTCAGCGACAGACAGGTTCAAAACTTTCGCTTGCTCGGTAACCGTCACCACGATGCGCCTTTGTGACGCCTCGGTACCTACCATGGCGTCCATGCCATTTTTGATGAGGTTCAAAATCACCTGTTCAATCAGAATTCTGTCTGCATACACAGCGGGCGAAGGCGTTTCAGGCATTTCCATCTGAATTTCAATGCCTCGGGTTTTTGCATCTATTTCAGCAAAAGAGACTGCATCTTCAATGATTTTTTCCAACTGGCAGGCTTTGCGGTCTGGCGCTTTGCGCTTTACGAATTCCCGAATTCTACGGATTACGTTGCCAGCCCTTTGCGCCTGCTGGGTCGCTTTTTCAAGTGCCGGCAAAATGTCAGCGAGTTCGGCCCGGCCTGACTTTATTCTCGCCACGCTGCCCATGCTGTAGTTGCTGATGGCTGCCAGTGGCTGGTTTAGTTCGTGAGCCAAAAGTGAAGCCATTTCCCCCATGGTCACCAAACGGCTTGTGAACTGAAGTTTCTCTTGTTGCGCCTTGGCCATTTCAGAGGCGTTCTTCCGCTCTGTGATGTCGGTTGTGACATCCATCGAAACCCAGCGTCCATCCACCCAGGTAATGGTTCTGCGTCTGACCTCAAACCATCGTCCCTGTTCTTTCCAATAACATTCAAAAACACCCGGGGCGGTGGATTGCGCCAAGGTGCTGATGCCCAATGCGCCGTCGGTCAGGCAGTTTTCAAACCACTTGCGGTGCAAACGGTTGGCAAACAACAGGTCACGGACCCCTTTTCCGGTGGGGGCGGACACCGAAATGGCAGCGTCCAGTTCTTCCAGCACGGTGGTGAAGCGCTCATGGGCTGAAGCCAGTTCTTCCCTGGTACGCTTTGGTTCCGTGATGTCTGTAATGGACGTCATCCAACCGGTTTGTTGTCCGGAACTGCTGATCAGCGGCGAGACGTACATCCGGGCATCAAACAACTCCCCGTTTTTTCGCTGCATTTTTAATTCAATACCGTTGGGCGGCGCCATGCCGGAGAGCAGCATGTCCAGATTGCGCTGCTGTTCCTGAATCTGATCTTTTGGCCAAGACGGAAATGGTGCCCTTGTACCCACCAGATCCATTTCTGAAAAACCGGTCATTTTGGAAAAAGCCGGATTCATGTAGGTGATTCGCCCCTGCAGGTCGAAGACGCGCAGACCAGTGCTCACGGAGTCTTCCATGGCGCGTCTGAATTCCGCCTCGGCCGACAACCGCGCTTCGGCCCGCGCTCGGGCGTAGGCATGCCGCATCAACAGCAGAAAGCTCCAGACAATCACGATTGAAAGCCCCACCACAACCCATGCCAGCATGTTCTGCATCAGCTGGTTTTGAGATTTCAAGGCAATTGCACGTAATTTAAGCCCCTGTCCGGGTGGGTCGAGAGCGACCTCATAGGCGTCTACGGCCCGTTCCAGACTGCGCCCTCCATTGGTTGCCACCGGGTTCCCACCACCATCAATAATGCTGAACAGGTAGCGCGACTGGAAATCCAAGGGCAATGTTTCATGGAGCAGGGCATTCATTGGAAAGCCCGCAAACACGGTGCCTGAAAACTGATTTTTGCCGTTCAGTATGGGGGCATGCAGCTCAATATAAATTTCGCTGTTGGGGCCAATGTAGGGGCGTGAATAAGAAGGTCTCAAGGAGTCTCTGGCGGTTACAAATGCCCAATAGCTTTCCGCGTCTTCAATGCGTTCGTCTGCGATATGCAGATCGGGTACCAGTTGGCGGGTGCTGCTCAGTGTCCAGCGTGCATAACGTTCACCGTCCATCATGCCGACTTGCAGCACTTCTGGCGTTTCTGAAAGTATTTCTCTGGCGCGCCGCGTGAAACCAGTGTCATCCACGGTTTCCTGCCCCACCTCCCGGGCGAGTTGCGAGATCCGGTCTTGCGTGGTTTGCAGCCTGGCCCTCATGGTTTGTCGAGACAGCTCAACATCCCTGATGACGGTTTCGTGGGTCTGCTGTTCGTCTTGCTTCTGCATCAGAAAAAGAAACGCCCCCATCGCTGCAATGAAAAACAACATTCCAACCAAGGGTGTTGCCCACAGCAACGTGGTTTTTTGAAAAAGCTGACGCATCAGGGAAAAAAATCTTAGCAAGACCGGCACCTTCATAAGTTGCTGCCAGTGTATGCAATTTCTCATATTTGTACAGAAAAGACAGACCGAATC
>JBEIKS010000168.1:0-5673 GCA_040379625.1 Burkholderiaceae bacterium | reverse complement strand
GCGTCATACTGATTGGCTTCGACCGGAAACAAACCTGCAAAAACCTGTGGCTGAACTTCCTTGAAACCGGGCAAAGGCTCTGTGGCGCCCTTGCTGAAGTGTGTGATGGTATCGCCCACTTTTGCATGCTTTAATTCTTTGATGCCGGCACTAATAAAACCCACCTCACCTGCGCTTAAAGACTCGCGCGCGACTGACTTTGGGGTAAACACGCCCAGATTGTCTGCGGTGTAGGCTGCGTCTGCAGCCATGAGCTTGAATTTTTCCTTGGCTTTCAAAACGCCATTGACCACCCGGACAAGCATCACCACACCGACGTAGTTATCAAACCAGGAGTCGATGATCAGCGCCTGCAAAGGGGCATCTACTTTGCCGCGTGGCGGCGGAACCTTCAAGATGATGGCCTCAAGGATATCCACCACACCCATACCGGTTTTCGCTGAGGCGGCAACCGCGTCACTGGCGTCAATGCCAATAACATCCTCTATTTCGGCCTTTGCCGCTTCAGGGTCTGCTTGCGGCAAGTCCATTTTATTGAGCACCGGCACCACCTCAACACCCAAATCAAGTGCTGTATAGCAGTTGGCGACCGTCTGGGCCTCAACGCCCTGTGACGCATCAACGACAAGCAAGGCGCCCTCGCAGGCAGACAGGGATCGACTGACCTCGTACGAGAAATCCACGTGACCCGGGGTGTCAATTAAATTGAGTTGGTAGACCAGGCCGTCTTTGGCCTTGTAGTTCAGCGCAGCAGTCTGCGCTTTGATGGTGATGCCCCGCTCTTTTTCCAAGTCCATGGAATCAAGCACTTGGGCTTCCATTTCGCGGTCAGACAAGCCCCCGCAAATTTGAATGAGACGGTCTGCCAAGGTGGATTTACCGTGGTCAATGTGGGCAATAATTGAAAAGTTGCGGATTCGCTGCATCATAAAAAAGGGGCGCGACTTGCGCCCCGACCCCGCTGTAAAGTTAGTTTATTTTACCTTAAAAACGAAGCCCCTGAAGCCCAAAATAGTGTTTCAGGCTTCAGGGGTGCCATTATTTGACCGCGGGCTTGACGGTTTTATAGCTGGCGGTGCCTTCGCGCAAAACAAGCAGGGCTACATTTTTTCCGACTGGCAATTTCCCTACAATTTCGTTGAACTGCTTGGCACCCGTAATTTCAATGTTGTTGATGGCCAAAACAATATCCCCCTTGCGTATGTCTGCACCGGCAGACGGAGACTCAGCCACCTCAATGACCACGCCTTTTCCGCCCAAATCCTTCTTCTTTGATTCCGGCAGCTCAGCCACAGACAAGCCCAGATTATTGGTCACAGCCGGCACGCTTGGCGCTGCGCGCTTGACCACCTGCTTGTCTGGCTCGATTTCAGCCACGGTCACAGCGAGGTCCTTGTTGGCTCCGCGTCGAAACACAGCAACCGTGGATTTGTTGCCAGGCGACGTTGAACCAACGATGCGGGGCAGATCACTGGACTTTTCAATCGCTCTTCCATCAAACTTCAAAATAACATCGCCGGCTTCCAAACCTGCTTTGTCAGCGGGGCTATTTGGCTCAACCATTCTGACGAGCGCACCCTGAGCCTTAGGCAAACCAATGGCCTCAGCCACTTCCTTGCTGACTTCCCCGATGCTCACACCAATGCGGCCACGAATCACTCGGCCTTTACTGCGCAATTGGTCGGCCACGCGCATGGCTTCATCAATTGGAATTGCAAATGAAATACCCATGAACCCGCCGGTACGGCTGTAAATTTGGGAATTAATACCGATCGCCTCTCCCCGCATATTGAGCAAGGGACCTCCCGAATTTCCAGGATTGACTGCCACGTCGGTTTGAATGAAGGGAAGAAAGTCGCCTGTATCACGGGCTTTCGCGCTGATGATACCTGCGGTCACCGTGTTCTCAAGACCGAAGGGTGAACCGATTGCCAACACCCACTCTCCCACCTTGCTGCGACTCGGATCCCCGATTTTCAATGACGGTAGATTGTTTGTCTCGATCTTGACCAAAGCGACATCCGTGCGTTTGTCTGAACCAATGACTTTGGCTTTGAACTCACGCTTGTCGATCAACGTGACAATGATTTCATCTGCACCGTCTACAACATGGTGATTGGTCAAAATGAAACCCGAGGAATCAACGATAAAACCTGAGCCTACACCCCGTGGAACATCTTCTCCACCCTGCCCCTGATTGGGTGCGCCCCTACGAGGGGTTTGAGGTGGCATCTGACCATTTTTAGGCACACCGAAACGCTTGAAAAACTCGTAAAAAGGGTCATTTTCATCGATCTCGGGGAAAGGAAAACCACCGACCTGGTTGGGAACCGCCTTTTCCAAGGTTCTGATATTGACCACGGCCGGACCTGCTTTTTCAACCAGATCAGAGAAATCGGGCAAATCCCGGGCTGCCGCCAAAGACTGATCGTGCTGCCCGAAGGACATCACCAAAACACCCGCCATCAAGAAACGTCCGAAAAATGATCGGCTTACTGTAAACATAGAGATTTACCTCGTCACTTCAAAATGCTATTTTTTTAAGTTCAACTGCAGCAATAAACTGCTTGATGGTTGCCAACGGAACCTCACCCATGACGGTGACAGCGAAATCACCGACCCTGCGAACCTGAGACTTTACCGCACCGTGGTTCATTACCGCCTGTGGCATAGGCTTGGAAGCATCAAACGATTCAACAAAAAGCGAAACCGATGCCAAACCATCGGAATAAACAAACTGGCTGACCGTCGTGGACTGCTTGCGTCTCGACATCTCGGAAACCCGTTTGAAACCAGGGATGTTGTGCTTGAGCACCAGATTTGCAAGTGCCACTTCGTTGGCAACGGAAATGTTTTTTTCCAGCTTCCAGCCTTCACCAACGGGCTTGAACCGAGGCTTGGATTTTTCAGGTAACGAACCCACTTTAATTTCGGAAAAAGCGACTTGCTCCAACACGAGGTCTGCCTCATCCAGCGTCTGCGCTTTTATCAGCAAACCGCTTTCTTTATCAATCCAGAATCGATGTCCGTAGCGCAGCGCGTCTTTGGGTTTGAGTTCGTACACCTGGGAATCCAAACCCGCCACCCGCTCAACCTCTTTTGTGGTGAGCGTATAAAATTCAGACAACTCCTCAGCCTTGGCGCTGAGCAGCCCTGAAAATGCATCAGGACTGGAACGCTTTTCCATCCGAACCGTTTTGCTTTCATGCGCAATGCACTGGACTTCGTCGTTTCGACGTATCCATTCGACGGGTTGCCCGTCCAGCGTTTCAAGTGACTCCAGTTCACCAAGTTGTGTGTCCCAAACGTGGACAACCCGTGAAGACTGCGTATAACGCCCTGATTGTATTGAGAGAACACCTTGATAACTCAGGCGCTGGGATGCCTGCTGCGCCCTCTGCAATGCCGACCATGGGGTGTCGGAGGATTGAATACCCGCCAGTACGGAACCTGAGATCGCCAAGCAAGACAGGAAAGCAACGGAGAGATTTCGAAGGGCGAGAATAAAAAACCGGGAAGCCAGCACAGTTTTTAAATTAGAAATACCTTGCAAATCAACTCTCCAAAAGACGATGGGTTTCCATCCAGTCACTGCGCTCTGGCGCTGTCTTTAACGTAGACGGGTTCGCTGTCCCAAAGACGCACCCAAGCCATGTCTGACTTTGGCTTTGCCTGCCGACGAATCTCCCCCTGCCTGTCCGTGTTGCCAGCCTTGATAACGGCTGCGCCGACGTTCATGCTCCCGGCAGCGGAATTCTGACGGTGCGCCAACAGGTACTCATCCAACTCGGGAGGCATGGAGTCGGCGGACACTTGCATGACGACAGCAACAGGTTGCTCAAAAATTGCATTGGCAGAAACTGGATCCCGGGCCACAGGACTGCTCGTCCACACGGCAACACTGACAAAACCGATCGCAGCAACTGCTGCCAGCGAGGAAGAGACCGCCTTGACCAACATTTCCCAGTCAGGCTTCACCACACGTCGTGCCAACAAAGGCAGGACCGAAGTTTCTTGATTGATTGGGGTTGGAACCGGCTCATTTACAAGGGCTTGCATAACACCCTTGGTGACGTTCATCGTCAGGTTCCTTGATGAGATGCCAGGGTCTCTCATCGCTTCGCCTATCAAGGCATAGCGCCCCCAGGCCTGCGAACATTCTTCATTTTGATCCATGTCATCCAGCGCTGCCAAAATTGCTTGTGGATCACTGTTGCCATCCAGCATTGCGGACAAATTTTTGTATTTTTGATTCATTCTCACTACCACCGCTTATCACCAGAACGATCAAGCAATGGCTTTAATCTTTCTGAAATCGCTTCTCTTGCACGAAAAATCCGAGACCTGACCGTACCAATCGGGCAGCCCATGACCTCAGCAATTTCTTCGTAGCTTAACCCTTCGATCTCACGCAACACAATTGCATTTTTGAGCTCTTCGGGCAAATCTTCAACCGCCTTATTCACTGTTGCAGCAATCTGCCGCGAGGAATAAACCGATTCTGGCGTAGCCATATCACTCAGAGTGTCTGAATCGTCAAAAGTTTCAGATTCTTCGTCATTTCCTTCTCGCAATGCAATGGGACGACGGTTTGAGGCCACCAAAAAGTTCTTGGCCGTGTTGATGGCGATTCTGTAGAGCCAGGTGTAGAAGGCGCTTTCGCCGCGGAAATTGTTCAGGGCCTTGTAGGCCTTGATAAACGAATCTTGAACAATGTCTTCGATGTCGTCAGGGTCGCGAACCATTCTCGACAAAAGTCGCCCGACTTTGCGTTGGTATTTATTAACGAGGGCCTCAAACGCCCGCATGTCGCCATTTTGTACGCGCTGAACCAAAGCCCAATCAATTTCCCTGTCACTCAGGCTCATGAGCTAGCCTCTTTGAACTGCTGGCAATCGGCCTCTTTTAACCAAAGCAGCCAACGGCGAAATTCGGAGGAGCAAGGATGAAAACACGAACAGACCAGTGTCTGGTGGCGCCCCGCGGTGTCCATCAACACGACCAAGCCAAGGAAGGACCAGACCACGGAATCGGTGGGAAACAGCCGCTTTTTCAGCGGCAATTCGGAGGATACAGACACGATTTGGAACGGCACACCGTCACCGTCTATTTGCAAAGACAACTGAGGCACTAACGGTCGTTCCCGCCACTTGAGCAGGGCACCCGCAAGGCAGAAAAAGCTTGGGATGACTTTGAATTCACTGTTAAAACCGAGCAGATTCAGGTTTCAGTTCCTCAAATTCGCTTAAAGGCGATTGTTCCGTTCGTACCACCAAAGCCAAACGAGTTCGACAAAGCCACTTCAATGTTCATTGATCGGGCTTCGTTGGCGCAGTAATCCAGATCGCATTCAGGATCAGGCTCTGTAAGATTGATGGTGGGCGGGGAGATTTGGTGGTACAAGGCCAAGGCTGTAAAGACGGCTTCAACACCACCTGCTGCCCCCAACAGGTGGCCTGTCATTGACTTAGTTGAGTTCACGACCAGCTTGCCGGCATGGGCACCAAACGCCCGCTTGACTGCCATGGTCTCGGCCAAATCACCCAAGGGAGTCGAAGTGCCGTGGGCATTCACATAACTGACGGCGTCCACATTAAGACCGGCGTCTTTGAGGGCTGCGGTCATGCAACGGGCTGCGCCATCACCATCAGCGCAAGGCGCTGTCATGTGATT
>JBEIKS010000167.1:0-5744 GCA_040379625.1 Burkholderiaceae bacterium | reverse complement strand
TTGTTGTTGAAAACCGTATTGGAAGAAGTGCAGCACAAAGCGCGCAACATAGACAAAGAGGTCGTGGCCTTTTCAGCCGAAAATGGTGTTGCAAAATTGGCGAGTGAAAAAAACGCTCAGATGAAAGATCTCTCTGTTTTCAGAAACTGGATGGATTGGCCCGCCATCACTGAAGCAATGAATCTAAAAAAATTGTCTGACCCGTCTGTTTCAAGCAGAGAGGAACAATTCATATTCGGTGGGCTATTTTGTAGCCTTGAACCATCCTTGGCCTCGCGTGTAAAAAAATCACCCAAAATCAATGACCATTGGTTAAGCGTACGCTCAGGTTTGTGCGAAAAAAGCCTGTCCTCACCTGTCACGCGTTTATTGCTTTCATTGGTTCAAGATGTTTATCTGTCCGAGACCGCAGACATGGACCTGAAACAGCCTCAAAGGTTGTCTGTGATTCACGGCTTGGGTTTGCCTCTCACTTTTGTTAATTCAAGGCTTGTTTCAGCAGAGGGTTTGACCGCTCAAGATGCAACGCCAGCCGCTCTGCTCTCCAATGAATTAAAGCTGTTGCAGGCACTGTTGTTCAGGTTGCCCCACCAGGTTAAATCTGCCGCAGACCTTGAAGGGCTCCGTGCCGTATTCCCCAAGCCTTTTGTCGACTTTGTCGCTTATTTAAAAGAGCGTGGTGCACCCGCCAGGGCCGCAGATGCAGACGCTTTGTTCATTTCTTTTCTTGTTGGCCGCATGCGCGACGTCACCAGCCCTTATACTTCGCCAAAGCATGTGGAAAAACGCATTCACAATACGCTGCTTGAGTTGGCTGCTTTATCTGCTTCAACAGACCGCCCCAAAGACTGTATAGATTTCGCACGCAACTGTCTGGATGCGAATTCATTTTTGAATCAGACCCTCAAGGCACTCTCACAGTTTCAACATGAAATCCGCTACCAATACGACGGATGCAAAATGCCCGAAGCAGGTACAGAGCGGGCTTATTTGAATTCCATCGTTCGAAATTGGGTGTGCAAAATTTTGAACTTCCACTTACCGGCAGAAATTGCCCAATTCGATTTGCTGCTCAGGGCCAATAGAGCCGCTGCAAACATGTATTTCAACGACTATTCCAGCAACAGCGCACTGGTTGAGCATCTTTCCAATGTTGCGACCGATGGCGAAGGCAGCGATTCCATCGCCACCCAAGTATTGGCCATCCTGACCAGACATTTTGAATGTACTGCAACGAAGGCGGAGGCTATGTTCGTGTTCGATGAGCCCGGACCAAACTTTCCGACACCTAAAAAAGCTTAAGTAAATCGTCATGGCTGTATTTAGAAGTTTGCCAGTGCTTGCAGCCACTGAAGGGTTTTTACTGTTGTGTTGGAGGTGTTAGTGATGATGAATTGTTCGTGCCCTCATCACTTAACCGGAGTGACTTTGCTGGCGGCTCAAAATGCCGGTACCTCTGATACAAAACAACCGCTTGATGAAACTCTGATGCCGGTTAGCCCATTGAGGGTGGCTGGTAGCCCAGGTACTGATGTTTTTCTGGGAGGGCTTAGTATCAAAGCGCCCCGATCCAACACGGTAGTCGGGCAACAGTCAGCGAGCGCTAAAACGCAACCACTGACTGCCACAACACAACCATTGACAGCCAAAAGTGCGGGGCTTCTATCTTCAAATGTACATTTTTATAACGCTGTTCAGGAAATGAGTAAAGACCCTGAAATTAAAACCAAGCTTGACACCTTAGAGGCAGAAAACGAGACACTCCTTGCAGACAGTCTTAAACGCTTTCTGGAAAGTTCAGCGTCTGGTATGGAGGTTTTCAGCGATAAGGTACAACATTCCACAGCTTGGGTGACAGATGAAAAGGCGCTCTTTTTTAAAGAGTATTTGTTTAAAACCATGCACAAACACGCAAAGCAACCAGAAATGAAGTTGATTGCTTTTGAAGAGTTGCAGAGTGAACAAGCGGTAAAAAATCGAATGCTTGAAGCGCTTTATAAAGACGAGGTCACTAAAGCAACCGAAATCTGTCCACCTGATCTAGGTGATGCTTCGAAGCACAGGAATAGAAATACGTTGGTACTGGAGTTGTCGGAGGTCACTGGACAAAATGCGGACGGAAGTAGTCAAACCGGCAAACCGCTTCGTTTGTTTTTTGCCTCTGGTCATGATTGTGTGCCAGATACGTTTTTCCAGAAACCGACTGATCAAAGCAGTGGCTCAACAAATGGATATCAAGCCTTGCTGGATGTTTGTGCGGGTGTACAGGGGAAAAACCAATCGCGCAAAAATCACATGGGATCAGAGGAATTTCGAAAAAAGGCACCTACTATTTTTAATAAAAGTGTTGAGGTGGCGCGCAATGATGGCGCTATTTTAGTTCTTGAATTCCCTATGTTGAAAGCTTTGGGGGTTTTGGGTGAGGAGCATGAAAGAATCGTCGCTCGCCTACCAGACTCGCCCAAAGAGGCTGATGCGTCTTCAAATCCCCGCATTGCTGACACCGAATACATGGCCATGAATTTCTTGCTAAAAATGGGTTCTGGGTTAGGGCTCAACCAACCCAAGCCTGACGGAAGTCGCCCCCTGTATAACCTTGATCTAGCCTCCCGTTATCCCATTTGCCGCTCTTGCCATTTAGGCATGGCAGTGGCCGTGACCGACGACAGTTTTCCTCGATTAAACGAGTTTAATATCGCGTACGGCCCCGAACCACAACCAAAAAAATCAAATAAAAACAAAAATGTTGACCAGTTTGTTTAATTGTATTTATTTGAGTTTTAGCAATTGCTCAGACAGTTTTTGCACCAAAGCCACAAACCCTGCTTGCCGTTCTTTTTCTTGCGCCACAACAGCTGCCGGCGCACGGTCTACAAAACTGGCGTTGCCCAGTTTGGCTTCGCATTTTGCAATTTCTGCTGATACCCGTGCAATTTCCTTGTTAATGCGTTCAGTTTCTGCAGCCACATCAATTTCAATGTGCAACATTAACTTGATGTCACCCACAATCTGAACTGGTGCCATGGCGTCTGCAGGAATGATTGCCTCTACCCGCACCTCAGACAATTTTCCCAGGGCTGCCAGCACCGGCGCAGCGGTTTCAAGGAATTCCTTTTCAAGGGCTGAGCTTTCGAAAGCAGCAATCAGCGGTACTTTTTGGGCCGGGGAAATACTCATCTCGCCCCGCAATGCACGTACTGCATCCACGGCGGCTTTCAGTTTCTTTACCCAGGCCTCGGCGTTCTCATCAATGCGGCTCATGTCCGCTTGAGGGTAGCGCTGTGTCATCAGATAGGCTGTTTCATCGACTTTCTTGCGACCGGCCACCACGGCAACCGTCTGCCAGAGTTCTTCGGTAATGAAAGGAATAATCGGGTGGGCCAGGCGCAAAATGGTTTCCAGCACGCGCACCAGCGTACGGCGTGTTCCCCGCTTTTGCGAGTCGTTGCCGGTGGCAATTTGCACCTTGGCAATTTCAAGGTACCAGTCGCAGTATTCGTCCCAGACGAATTGGTACAAAGCGGTGGCGATGTTGTCGAAGCGGTAGTCGGCAAACCCTTTTGCAATGTCGGCCTCAACACGCTGCAGTGTGCTGACAATCCAGCGGTCTGCTTGTGAAAATTCCAGGTAGCCACCCGGTGTGCAAGCGTCAGGGTTATGGCTTTCCAAGCCGCAATCTTGACCTTCGGTGTTCATCAATACAAAACGGGTGGCATTCCACAGCTTGTTGCAGAAATTGCGGTAACCCTCGCAACGTTTCTGGTCGAAATTGATGTTGCGACCCAACGTGGCCAGCGACGCAAAGGTAAAG
Organism: Burkholderiaceae bacterium; assembly: GCA_040379625.1. Taxonomy (GTDB): domain Bacteria; phylum Pseudomonadota; class Gammaproteobacteria; order Burkholderiales; family Burkholderiaceae_B; genus SXZD01. Next base: position 1,933 of record JBEIKS010000167.1, on the reverse strand, counting down.
CGCAGCGCGTCTGCCCCAAATGCAGGAATACCTTCGGGAAATTCTTGCTTGGTCTTTTTCGCAACCTTGGGGGCGTCTTCCGGCTTTCTCAGGCCGGTGGTACGTTTTTCCAGCAGCGCAGGCAATTCAATGCCATCAATCAAATCGACTGGGTCCAAGGTATTGCCCTCGGATTTCGACATTTTTTTGCCTTCAGCATCTCGAACCAGTCCGTGAACATACACATGGTGAAACGGCACTTTGCCCGTGAAGTGCGTGGTCATCATGATCATCCTGGCCACCCAGAAGAAAATAATGTCAAAACCGGTGACCAACACAGAGGAGGGCAGGAAGTGTTTCAGATCCGGGGTTTCTTCAGGCCAGCCCAGCGTGGAAAACGGCACCAGTGCCGAAGAAAACCAGGTGTCTAGTACATCGGCGTCGCGGTTCAGTGCGCCGGTGTAGCCGGCGGCCTGCGCTTTGCTGCGCGCTTCGTTTTCATCTCTACCGACAAATAACTGGCCTTGTTCGCCGTACCAGCAGGGAATTTGATGGCCCCACCACAATTGGCGGGAAATGCACCAGTCTTGAATGTTGTTGAGCCATTGGTTGTAGGTGTTGATCCACTGTTCGGGGAAAAATTTCACCTCTCCGCTGGCCACCACATCAATGGCTTTTTGGGTAATGCTTTTGCCGGTGGCATCGCCTTCGCCCACTTTGCTCATCGCAACAAACCATTGGTCTGTCAGCATGGGTTCAATAACGGTTTTTGTGCGGTCGCCGCGTGGCACCATCAGCGTGTGGGGCTTGATGAGGTCCATCAGGCCCAGCGCGTCCAGGTCTTTTACAATTTGCTTGCGCGCGGCAAAGCGGTCCATGCCTTGGTAGGCGGTGGGGGCTTGGTCATTGATTTTTGCATCCAGCGTCAAAATGCTGATTTGCGGCAGACCGTGGCGTTGACCAACGGCGTAGTCGTTGAAGTCGTGGGCTGGCGTTACTTTTACAATGCCGGTGCCGAATTCGCGGTCCACGTAGTCGTCGGCAATAATGGGTATTTCACGGTCGCACAGTGGCAGGCAGACGGTTTGGCCTATCAGGTGCTGGTAGCGTTCGTCTTCCGGGTGAATCATCACGGCCACGTCGCCCAGCATGGTTTCAGGGCGGGTGGTGGCCACCACCAAGTGGGTCAATCCTTTAACGCCATCGGCTTTTGCCAGCGGGTAACGGATGTGCCACATGGAACCCTGCTCTTCAACGCTTTCCACTTCCAGGTCAGACACCGCTGTGTGCAGCACCGGGTCCCAGTTGACCAGACGTTTGCCGCGGTAGATCAAGCCCTGTTCGTAAAGGCGTACAAACGCCTCTGTAACAGCGGTGGAGCACTGTGCATCCATGGTGAAGTATTCGCGGCTCCAGTCGACGCTGGCACCTACACGGCGCATTTGACCTGTGATGGTGGAACCGGATTGCTCTTTCCATTCCCAGACTTTTTCCAGAAATTTCTCGCGACCAAGATCGTGACGCGTAATGCCCTTTGCGCCTAACTGGCGCTCCACCACCAACTGTGTGGCAATGCCTGCGTGGTCTGTGCCCGGCAGCCACAGGGTGTTGTGGCCCTGCATGCGGAAGTAGCGGGTGAGGCCATCCATGATGGTTTGATTGAACGCATGCCCCATGTGCAGCGTGCCGGTCACGTTGGGCGGTGGCAACTGAATGCAGAAGTCTGGTTTGCCTTCATCCGTTGTGGCGGCGGCTAACTTGTTCTGCTCCCACTCGGGGGTCCAGCGGGCTTCAATGGCGGCGGGTTCAAAACTTTTTTCAAGCGTCATGGCGGGGTCTGGGCTTTGCATCTTTGCGAGCCCGAATTATAAACCGCTAAGCCTGCGCCTGTGTGTTTGGGTCAGGCTTTGGTTGCGAGCCCCGCTTTTCAGGCTTGGTTTTCAGGTTTCACCGA
>JBEIKS010000166.1:0-5750 GCA_040379625.1 Burkholderiaceae bacterium | reverse complement strand
TTGCGCCACCTCTGAAAAACGCAAATAGGTGTGCATGCTGATGCTGTAAACAAGGCTTGCTGTTTTTTGTTGCATCTGTCGTCTTGGGTTCCTTTTTGTCAGTTTGCATCATAGTCAAACAGGCTGCAAGCCCTCAAACTCGTCATGTAGATGTTTGAAATGGGCGTTGCCCATGGAAAGAGCCCGGATGATAGTCACACCCAGAGAAAAAATTGATTTCGGTCTGGATTCCAGTGTGAAACGTTGGTGGTTTGGAGGCGATGCCTATAAAACCAGGGTGGTAGATGGGTTTCAGCTGACCTTTCCAGATGGCGAGCGTTACTTCATCAGCAGCGTGCGTGCTTTTCGCGAAGGTGTCACTGATGCGGGTCTAAAGGAAGATGTGCGTGCCTTTATCCGACAGGAAGCACAGCACGGCATGCAGCACATGGCTTTTAATGAGTTGCTAAAGCAACAAGGCATACCGGTGGAGGCCATACTGAAGTTTGAGCGGAAAGCATTAAAGCTGATGGAAACCCGCTTTTCCGGGCGCTTTAATCTGGCGCTGACCACTGCGTTTGAACATTTCACGGCTTTGCTCGCAGACACCTTTTTTGCAAACAAGGCAACGCTTGCTCAGGCCGACGAGCGCGTTCGAGCGCTGCTGGGTTGGCATGCGGTAGAAGAGATGGAACACCGCCACGTGGCTTTTGATGTGTATGTAAGCTCCGCCAAAGGAGGTTACCTGATGCGCGTTGGCGCCATGAGTCTGGCTATTTGTATGGTTGTGATTGCCATGTACCGCCTGAGCGATATTCTGTTGAGAGCAGACGGATTCAGTCGTGCGCAACGCCTTTCCATGCATCTTAAAAACCTGCCGTGGCTGTTGGGCAGGAAGGGCCTTTTAAGCGGCATGCTGCCACGCATACTCGATTTTTACCGCCCCGGCTTCCACCCCTCACAAGCACACGACCTGCACAATTACCCGGCGTGGCTGGAGAAGTGGAATGAAACAAAAGACCCGCTGCAAGCGGCACAAGCTTTATACGACGCTGCACACTGATTCTGTGGCCTGTTGTTTTTCCGGCGCAGGGTTTGTGTGGCTGCTGTCTAAAAAAGCGTCCGCAAATACCATGTCTGGCCTCACGCCAAGTTCAATCAGGCGCCGGGTGGCAGCCTCTATCATGGCGGGGGGGCCGCACAGGTAGGCTTGAGCATTGCTCCAGTTCACTGCCTTTTCAGCAAGTGCCTGCGTCACCATGCCGCGCTGGCCTTGCCAGTCGGAACCTGCGGGTTCTGCAGACAATACCGGCGTAAAGTCCAGGGTGCCGCGCCATTCGCGGCCCAATGCAACCATTTCATTCGTGCAGTACAGATCGTTTTGCGTGCGGGCTCCGAACGCATAGTGAACCGTGCGGGTAATGCCTGTCCAAGCGGCTTGTTCAAGCAGGGCTTTTACAGGTGCCATGCCACTGCCGCCCGCGATGCAAACAATATCGCTTTCTGCGTCGGCGTCGCGAAGGTAAAACTCTCCAAACGGTCCACTCACATCAAAACGCGTTCCTACTCGGTTCGCCTGAAACAGCCACTCTGTGAATCGCCCGCCTGGTACCTTGCGGACATGGAACACGAGTTCGCTTTGTGGCTTGCCTTTTGGTGCCGCTGCAATCGAGTAGTTTCTTGAAAGACTGAATTCATTGAGACGGATTTCAGCGAACTGGCCGGCCCGGTATTCCATGGCCTCGTCCAACGCCACCGTGATTTCCATGATGTCATGCGTCAGCAAGCGTGTTGCCGTAATTTCGCCGCGGGTATCCACCAGTTTGCAGCCATTTGTAGAGGACAACTGAACTTCAATTTCCACATCGGTCAATGGAACCGATTGGCAGGCCAGAATCATGCCCGCTGCCAAATCCTCAGCACTCAAGACATAGCTGCTGTCCGTCAGTTCCATGACTCGGCCTGACTTCAACTTGCACTTGCATTGCGTGCACGAGCCGACGCGGCAATTGTGCGGAAAGCCCAAGCCTTGTTTGAGTGCCGTGTTCAAGATCACTTCGCGCTCGCGCTTGTGTTCCACTTCAATGTCGGTGGATGCAATACGTATCATTCGGCGTTGTTTGTCATTTTTTGCACGGTTGGCCTGCTGTGCCAGTATTTTTTCTGGGGGCGTGGCAAAACGCGTGTCCCAGTCGGCCAACAGTGGCTCCATCATGCGTTTGAACATGGGTGGAAACAGTGCGATCAGAATCATGGTCAGGTAACCGTGCGGCATCATTGGTGCGTGCGGGTAGGCGCGCAAGTGCCAGTATTCCTTGTCTGCCTCGGCGTGGTGGTGAGAATGACGCGGCAGGGCATATAAAAAAGAGGTGCTCATCCATTTGTTTGAGTTCCAGCTGTGCCGTGGCTCTACCTTGTCTTCCGGGCGGCGCACCAAACCATAGTGCTCCATGTAGTTCACAATTTCGAGCAGGCTTTTGCCCACAAAACCCATCAGAACAAACATGCCAACGCCCATCCATCCGCCAAGGTAAAAACACCAGGCGGCAATGGAGACCGTCATCAGGTTGCCACGCATCATGCGGCTTGAAACCGGATTCCAGACGGAATAGCCGAATTTTTTCAAGCGCTCGCGCTCCAAGTCCCACGCAGATTCATAACTGCCCACAGTGGATTTCACAATAAAGCGGTAGACGCTGTCGCCGCGTTGTGCGGTTGCCGGGTCTTTTGGCGTGGCGAGGTTTTTATGGTGCCCATACACATGTTCTATGGAAAATGAAGCATCGCCGGTAAATGCCAGCAGCCATCGACCAATCACCAAGTCGCGCATGCTGTAGGTGCGGTGTATAAGTTCATGCGCCACGTTCGTGCCGCCAGCGCCGTACATAAAACCGAACGCCATCAAGGCTGCAAGCCATTGCAAAGGGTTGCTGATTTCTCGGGTGCGCTCAAGATCCAGCCCAAACGTATCCAGCATTACTGCCTTGATACCCAGAATATCGCTTGTGCTCGCCGTGGCAACGGCCAGTGTTGTGGCCAACAGCAAAATTGGCAATTGAATGTACAACATCAAATTCAGGAAGCCGGTGGCTTCATAGTGCTCTTCACTTAAATCTTCTGGAAGCAGAGCATCCCCGAACACCAAAAGCACCAGCAGGGTGGCCAGACCGGAATACATCCAGTTGCCCCCTTGCAGCATCATGAAGGTAATGACGAGGGACGCTATGGGAAATAGCGTGAATTTTAGGTATTTCATGGGCATCTTCCTCTCTAGGGGAGAACTGTCGGTGCTGATAGTGCAGGCGTAAACAGATGTAAACACCACCGATGCGCATGTTATCGAATGTAAACTTGGTTCGTCAAGCCAGAAATGTGTGTTTGCTTAGGCAAGCATCCCCAAAAATTCCTCAGAGTCGGTTTGGGCAATGAACACCGCGATCTGCTCCCAGGTGCGTGGATCGGTGACCACCGTGGAATGGTCTGTGGCGGGCACAATATGGGGCGTCACAGGTTGGTTGAAGCCTTCCATCAATTTTCGGGTGTTGCGATGTGGTATCACTTTGTCATCAGAGGCGAGAATGACCTGAACAGGCATGGTGAGTTTGGCTGCATATTGGTGGCTCTCAAACCGTTGCGACAAGAGGGCAGACACAGGCGCGAGCGGAAACTTTTTCCGGGCGATATTGACAATCGAGTCGTAGGGACTGATCAAGCTCAGGCTGCTGGCTTCGCTTCTTTTGGCAACCACCTGGATCGCCACCCCTGTACCCAGAGAACGCCCGACCACGTGAACGCGTTGCGCGCCAGAATGTTGCCAGACATGGTCGAACAACTGTATGGCGTCTTCCACAATATTGGTTTCATTCGCCTTGCCTTCAGATTGACCGAATTCCCGGTAGTTGTGTGCGTAGATTGCAAGGTGCGGGCAATGGCTCGCCAATGCCGACAGCCATCGAATGTCCTCCATCCGACCGCCGTAGTAAACAATGGCATCTGTCCAAGGCTCTCGGGGCTTGATACAAATACCCTCGAGCTTGCACGCATCCAGAGAAGAGAGCATCCAGAAATGGTCTACCAGTACTTTGTCGCGCACTTCTGCCGCTGGGGCAGCCTTGGTCGGAATGGAGGAACCCTGTTCGGGAAATTCATTAATGGGTCTGAAAACCAAAGCGCGTTGCGTTAAATAGAGCCCGCCCCAATAAGAAACCGCCGCCCCTGCCAGACCAATACCAGCCCTTACTGCCAATCTTCCAATGCCCATCAATTTGCTACCTCCAACTGCAGACTAAAGCAGGGTGGCAAATGGATGTTGTAGATCCGCTCTAATGCGCATAAATTAGCAGGGCGCCTTTTGCACCCGTTTTTAATGTTTGTCTCTTTTGAGGGGTTAAGTTTTGCTGTGTGCAGCGTAAAATACCGGCCATATGATGAAAGTAGTGCTTTCCAGATTACATTTTGTTTGAGAGTCTTAATGAAGAAACTGAAATCCTGAGTATGTCCATGTTGGCTGCAACACCTGAAACGCTAAACCTCGGCTCCAATGAAACTCTGTGCATGCCTGCGGCCAATGTTGGTCAAGAGATAAAAGCGACTCAAAGAAAACTCATGATGCGCCTGCATTTGCTCACGCTCATGTTGGGCGGCGTGGGCATTGTGTTAGCCGCTTTGGGGTTTGCCCCAGGGTCCAATGCGAGGGTCAACGGGCAATTGTTGAATGCCATTCTTGCAGTCGGCTTGTCGCTGCCCGCATTTTTGTTGGCCATGACAGGCAGGGTCAGACTCAGTGTCTACCTGATGATGGTCAGTGCGGTCGGGTCGGTTTTAAATGTAACCCTGAACATCGGTTTTGGCTTGCGTGCGCCCGCTTTTGTCGTTCTTGCGCTTTCCTGCCTGACCCTCACCTGTTTTTACGGGTTGAAAGTGGGTCGCTGGGCCAGTGGATTGTCGGCTTTTTACATTGCTGTTGTTTATTTTCTGCAGTTTTACGGGGTGCTCGCGCCACCCAGCCCCGCACATCAACCCCTTCCGACCGCAACGGTCATTAGCCATTTGCTTCTTTTCATTGGTACTGCGTTGTTGTGCAAAACTTTCCGCGACCAAGGCGACATTGCAACCAACGAACTCAAGCGACAAAACGCTGCACTTGAAGATGCGAAGGAAAAACGGCTGAGTCTGCTGTCAGAGCGTCAGAAGTTTTTGGGCAACATGGCGCACAACATCAGAACCCCCATCAGCATTATTCAATCGGCGCTGACCTTGATGGAGCATCCCCGCAATCAGGGCAAAGATGTGAGCCGATACACTTCAACCTTAAGGGTGGAAACCAAGAAATTGGGGAAGTTACTGGCGCAGTATGCAGATGTAATCGCCATCAAAGACGGTCTTTTAACGCTTGGCGCTACCGCATTTAATCCTGTCCAATTGCTAAACGGTGTTTGTCAGACTTTCAACAGCCCGTGTGCTGCAAAGGGCATCTCACTTAAATGGGTCGCTGAAAATGCGGTGCCTGAAGTTTGGCACGCCGATACCCGTCGGCTTGAGCAAATGGCGGTGGCCTTGTTGGAAAATGCACTGAAATACTCGGAAAGCGGAGAGATCTGGGCGAAGCTCAAGCTTAAAACTCAAGCAGATGGCAGCCGGCATTTGTTGTTTTCAGTGACCGACCGCGGGTTGGGACTGTCAGAGCAGGCGCAGTCTGAATTGTTCAAGCCCTTTACGCAGGCTGCCGCAAATACCCCCAATACACTTGAAGGCCTTGGTTTAAGTCTTTA
>JBEIKS010000165.1:0-5868 GCA_040379625.1 Burkholderiaceae bacterium | reverse complement strand
TACCCAGTACTTAAAAAACAATAATCAGACCGACTCGACCGTCGCATCTTCTTTCTTGATCGGCTTGATCAGATCCTCGCGGCTGACACCCAACCAAATAACGATGGGGCTGGCCACCAGCACAGAAGAATAAATTCCAAACAAGATACCAATGGTCAGCGCCAAGGCAAAGTAGTGCAAAGTGGGGCCACCGAATATCAGCATGGACGTGACCATCAACTGCGTAGACCCGTGCGTAATGATGGTTCTTGAAATTGTGCTGGTAATGGCGTGGTTTACCACCTGCGGAACCGTCAGGTTTCTTGCTTTTCTGAATACCTCACGAATTCGGTCGAACACCACCACCGATTCGTTTACAGAGTAGCCCAAGACCGCAAGCACCGCCGCAAGCACAGACAATGAAAATTCCCATTGGAAAAATGCGAAAAAACCCAAAATGATGATTACATCGTGCAAGTTGGCAATAATGGCCGCCACCGCAAATTTCCACTCAAAACGTATTGCCAAGTAAACCATGATGCCGAAGATGACCAGCCCCAGCGCAATTGCACCGTCATTGGCCAGCTCCTTGCCCACCTGAGGACCAATGAACTCAACACGGGTCACTTTAGGCGCATCGCCCCCGGCAGAAAGCACCTCGGAGCCTAACTTTGCGATGTCCAGTTTGCCATCGGTGGAGATGGAAGGCAGTGATGCATCTTTGACCGCCAGCCGCAGCATGACATCGCGGGAGGTGCCGAAATTTTGTACCTGTGGCTCACCAACGCCTGCGCGCAACAACGCAGAACGCAGTTTTTCAAGCTCGGCCGCCTGCTGATATTGCGCCTCAACCACCACACCACCGGTAAATTCAATGCTGAAATTTAACCCGCGGGAAACCAGAAAAACCACTGCCAGCAAAAAGGTTATGAAGGAAATTGCGTTAAAAATAAACGCACGTTTCATGAAGTCGACATCGCGACTGATTCTAAAAAATTCCATGAGCCTGTCTCCTCAGCGCTTAACCACGACCCGCAGCGCCTTTGGCGGCTCCGGGAATCCACACTTGACCAATGGCCAGTGAAGTCAGTTTCTTTTGACGACCATACCAAAGATTGACCGCTGCACGCGACACAACCACCGATGAGAAAATGGAAGTCATAATGCCCAGACAATGCACCACGGCAAAGCCGCGGACAGCACCGGAACCAAACACCAACAATGCCAGGCCTGCAATCAGGGTGGTGACGTTGGAGTCAAGGATGGTGGCCCAGGCGCGGTCGTAACCGGCAAAAATGGCGGCTTGTGGATTGACACCAGCGCGCAATTCTTCGCGTATGCGTTCATTAATCAGTACGTTGGCATCAATGGCCATACCCAAAGTCAGCGCAATGGCTGCAAAACCGGGCAAAGTCAGGGTGGCCTGCAACAGAGAGAGCATGGCCACAAGCAGCAGCAAGTTGGTGGCCAAGGCAAACACCGAGAAAACACCGAACAAGGTGTAGTAGGCAATCATGAAAATGGACAAGGCCGTGAAACCATAGAGCGTTGAATTGAAGCCCTTGGCAATGTTTTCAGCGCCAAGGCTGGGCCCGATGGTGCGCTCTTCTATAATGTCCATGGGTGCGGCCAGCGAACCGGCGCGCAACAGCAAGGCGGTGTCAGCCGCTTCTGTGGTGGTCATACGGCCGGAAATTTGCACGCGTCCACCGCTGATTTCACCGCGAATCACCGGTGCGGTAACCACTTCGCCCTTGCCCTTTTCAACCAGCAAAATGGCCATGCGCTTGCCCACGCTTTCGCGGGTCACGTCGCGGAAAATGCGAGCGCCCTTGGCGTCCAGCGTGAGGTGAACCGCAGGCTCGTGGTTTTGTGAATCGAAACCGGCTTGGGCATCTGTCAGGTTTTCACCCGTCAGAACCACTTGTTTTTTCAGCAACAGGGGCGAACCGCCCCGCTCAGTGAATTTTTCAAGTCCGAAAGGCACGCCGCCAGACACCAGCGCGGCAGTGGCTTCTGCACTGTCATCAACCATGCGGACCTCCAGCGTGGCGGTGCGCCCCAGAATGTCTTTGGCCTTGGCGGTGTCTTGAACGCCGGGCAACTGAACCACAATGCGGTCTGCGCCCTGCTGTTGAATAATGGGTTCTGCAACACCGAGTTCATTGATACGGTTGTGCAGCGTGGTGATGTTTTGCTTCAGCGCATATTCTTGGGCACGCTTGAATGCGTCCGGCTTGAAGTTGGCCACCAGTTTCACGCCTTCGGCGTCTGGCACTTCCTGCAACAGAAGGTCGGGAAGCGCATTGGTAATTTCAGTGCGCGACTTGTTGAGGGTGTCGGCATCCTTGAAACGGAGTTCCAGGGTGTCTTCCACCCGGTTGAGGCTGGCCATGCGCAAGGATTTATCACGCAGCAGTTGCCTGATGTCGGCCGCCACACTGTCCAAGCGTTTTTGCCCAGCCTGCTTCATGTCCACTTGCAACAGAAAGTGGACGCCACCGCGCAAATCCAGACCCAAATACATGGGCAAAGCGTGAATGGCGGTGAGCCAGGAAGGCGAACGAGACAAAAGGTTGAGTGCCACCACGAAACGCTCATCACCCAAATCGGGGTTCAAGCCCTTTTGCAGGGTGTCGCGGGCTTTGATCTGGTCGTCTGTGGTGGTGAACCGCAATTTGAAAGTGCCGCCGCCGGCAGTTGCCTCAAAAAACACAGCGTCCGGCTTGACGCCGCCCTGAGTCAGCAGATCTTCAAGGCGTGACTTTAAGCCGGCGTCTATTTTCAGCGTGGATTTAGCGCTGGAAACCTGAACAGCAGGAGCCTCGCCAAAAAAATTGGGCAACGTATACAAAAAGGCCAGTATCAGCGCCAATGCAACAACGCCGTATTTCCAAAGTGGGTAGCGGTTCATGGTTTACAAACACTCAAATGGACTTCAGGGTGCCTTTTGGCAAAACAGCCGCAACGGCCGAGCGCTGAACACTGATTTCAACAGGCTTTTCACCCAGAGTTGCAACTTCCAGGGTGACGTAACTGTCTCCGGCTTTGGTAATGCGACCCAGCAAGCCGCCTGCGGCCAGCACTTCATCGCCCTTTTGCAAACCTTCCAGCAAGGCCTTGTGCTCTTTTTGGCGCTTCATCTGGGGGCGAATCATCAGGAAATACATGACACCAAACATAAGCACCAGCGGCAGAAAACTCATCAAACCTTCGGTGCCGCCAAGGGCTGCAGTCTGCGCGTACGCGGGGGAAATAAACACAATCTCTCCAAAACAAGAATGGGCAAAGCCCTGTCAAACACAATCGGAATGCCGGCGAGTATACACTGACGAATCAATTCAATGGATGACAGGCAAGGAGCGTTAAATGGAAAACCCGACACCCGACCGTGTGGAGGAGGCGACCCTGGGGGGCGGCTGTTTTTGGTGCATCGAGGCCGTCTTTAACCGCTTGAAGGGCGTGATTCTTGCAGAATCCGGTTACAGCGGCGGTGCGAATCCGAACCCAAGCTATGAACAGGTGTGCTCAGGGCGCAGCGGGCATGTGGAAGTGGTCAGAATACGTTTCAGGCCCGATGAAATTCCGTTTTCGGAAATTCTGGACATTTTTTTCACCTTGCACGACCCCACCACACTGAACCGGCAAGGCAATGATTCGGGCACGCAGTACAGGTCGGTTATTTTTTACCACGATGAGCAGCAGAAACAGCAGGCGCAGCAGGTGCTGGAAAACATACAACCCCACTTCCGCAACCCGGTGGTGACCGCCCTGGAACCGCTGAAAAACTACTATGCGGCGGAAAAATACCACCAAGGGTATTTTGATCAGAACCCTGATCAACCTTATTGCATGTTTGTGGTGGCACCCAAAGTGGAAAAAGCCGAGAAAGTGTTCAAGGATCAATTAAAAGATTAAATCACGTAAGCATCACACCACGCCAGCGCGTCACTGCAATTTGAAGCGGTTGTCGCTGCCGAACAGGAAAGTGATGATGACGACCGAGGCCTTGGGCGTGGGACTGGGCAGCAGGGGCGTGCTGCGTTCAACGGCCAACTTTGCGGTCTCAACAAATTCAGGTGCCTGACTGGGCTTGATAACAGTGATTTTCGGCTTGCCTTCCTGGCCAACCCGCAAGCGCAACACCACTTTGTCTTTGGCCGGGTTCGCAAGGCGACCAACCACCATGCCGGCGTTGGCGGCTTCGATGCTGTCAATGAGCGCCAAACGGTAACCATTGAGCGCAGAGTCGTTCTCCGGCTCTTTTTTCTTTTCCTTGGCTTCTTTGGTGTTTTGCGCTTGCGTGCTTGCCTCAATGCGCCTTGGCACTGCCCTAGGGGGGTAGGACATGGGTGAGGTCGCAACCGGTTTGGCAGACGCCGACGATTCTTGCGCTGGCGGTTTGCCTGCTGCAGTGGCAGGCATTTCCTTGGGGTACCGTTCTTCTGCTTTTTCGCCGACGGCAGTCCCTTTTGAAAAATAGCTGCTACAACCAGACAAGGTGCCAGACAAAACACCGGACAAAGCGAGCAGACACAACAGCGCCTTGGAGAAACAAAGGGCGTTGCCTGAATGCATCAAGGGTGGCGTATTTTTGTTCAAATTGTGGGATCTCCCATCGGCGAATCGTTCCGTGTCAGTATTTGTTCAATGGCCCAGCCCGCCATCAGCATACCCATGCTGGCTGTTGTTGTAACCACTGAACCATAACCGGCGCAACTCAATCCTGCCGTGGCGTCACAATTTTCCGTGCGTTTCACGGGTTCGTCTGAAAACACGCAGGCCACCTTCATCTTGCGGGTGGGCTTCATTTCGAAGCGATGTTTATAGCGCAACTCATAGCGGATTTTAGCCAGCAAGGGGTCTTGGCTGGTGAAGGCCAGGTCGGTCAGTTGAAGGCGAGATGCCTGTAATTTGCCGCCCGCGCTGCCCGCCATAATGAAAGGCGTGTTGTACGTGCGACAAAAAACAGTGAGTGCGATTTTGGTGATTCGATGATCACAACAGTCCAGCACAGCGTCAGCCAGAAGTCGCTGCTGCCCCGAGGCATCTTCAACGCGGGGAAACAAGTCCGACAGATTAGCAGGGCTTGCGAAATCATCAATACAAGTCACCTGACAAAGCGGTGCAAAAGAAGCGATGCGCTCCCTCATGGCAGTGATTTTGGCCATACCAAAGGTGTGGTCTGTGGCATGAACCTGCCGGTTCACATTGGACACGGCCACATGGTCCATGTCGATCAGCACCAAATGGCCCACGCCGGTTCTGGCCAGCGCCTCTGCAGCCCAGGAACCCACACCGCCTATGCCAACAATCACCACAGTGGCTGCGGTAAGCTTGTCCAAAGAGTTGTCTCCGGCCAAGCGGTTGATGGCGGAGAAGCGGCGATCTTGTAATGCGGGCGAGTCACTCATCGAGGTCTATGACACCCACGGTCACGGTGACTTCCTGATCGCCGCGCAACACGGTCAGGTTGGTGCCATTACCCAAGCCCACAGCCTCCAGGGCGCGCGCCAGTTGGGCCGCATTGCTCACTGACTTGCCCCCCACCGCCACAATCACATCGCCCATCAAACCGCGCTCCAAATCAAACGCTACCAGACCGGCGCGCTCGGCCGGGCTGCCGGCTTGCACACCCAACACAGCCACACCCCGTATGCCCATGCGCCCGGTCAAGCTGCCATCGTCGGTGGTGATACCGATGCCCAGACGTGGCACTCGGCCGCGCTCGATCAGGCGAGGCACAATGTTGTTAACCAAATCAACAGGAATTGCGAACCCGACGCCGGAGGAACTGCCCGATTGCGACAAAATCGCGGTATTCACACCGATCAGCCGGCCGGCGGAGTCAAGCAGCGGCCCACCCGAGTTACCCGGGTTGATGGCGGC
>JBEIKS010000164.1:0-5881 GCA_040379625.1 Burkholderiaceae bacterium | reverse complement strand
GCAGTTTCATGTTTCGTGAAACTGACGGCAGTAGCGTGCTTCTTCGTTTGACAGGCGTTATTTCAAGCGGAGAGGCGCCGCGTTCCCGCAACTCACCAATGACTTCTTTCTCGTTGTAGGCCACCATGATGGCTTCATGCGTAAAAAGATGACTGCCTTTTCCAACAGGTTTTGCGCTGCTGTCGGCTGCATGGCTCAGCGTATATTTCACACGGTAGTTTTTTATTTTCTCAGTGTTCACGCCAGGTCTCCCGTCAGACTGATGCCAATGGAATTCATGGCCACTTCTGCGTCTATTGCGCCGATGTTCAACAGTGTTTGCGCGGTTTCTGTGCGTGTAATGAAATTAACGCCCTTCATGGTGTCAAGCTTTTCCGGGGTGCTGAATTTTTCGTGAACCATCCAGTCTGAAAACGATTTTCTCAGGTGTTCGTTTTCTTCAATCATGAGGGTTTCATGAACTGCAACCCGCCCTTTAATGCCTGTGTTGTTGCACAGCGGGCAGCCTTTTCGTTTTTTTGCGCCTGGGCCTACATGCAGTTGCCCGTGGGTTGCATTTTTTACTTTTAGCGAAATTGCTTCTATGGTTTTCTGATCTTGCCCCTCAGCACATTTACACAAGGCCCGTGAAAGTTTTTGGTGTATGGCCAGTTTTAGGTGGTGCGCCAGAATGTAGAGTGCGTCTTCTTTGGATTTTTCATCCACCATGGACATAAAGCGTTCAATGGTTTGAACCACACTGTTTGCGTGTATGGTGCAAAGCACCAGGTGTCCGGATTCAGCAAAAGCCAGTGCTGTGGTGGCTGAGTCGGTGTCGCGTATTTCCCCGAAAATAAGTACATCCGGGTCTTGCCTTAAAATGGAGCGTTCCATCTCTTTGGCTTGTTGCTTGATGGAGGCCTGAATTTGTATTTGCCGGGCAAAGGGCAGCAGGTATTCAACCGGGTCTTCAACGGTGATGATGTTGATTCGATCTCTGGCAAAACGGTTGGCCAAGGTGTATTGGGTGGTTGATTTTCCGCTGCCTGTTGCGCCGCTGATAATCACAATGCCACCTGCCTTCCCGCTGACTTTAATCAAGCTGTCGATGCGGTTGAGAATCAGCTTTTGTTGTGGAAACACGGTTTCAAGGGCGGGCAGGTTGTGTCCGTCCAGAATACGCAGGGTCAATGTTTCTCCATCAACCACCGGTTGCGAGGCCACCCTGAAATCAACGTTGCGTCCGCGGTATTTAATCGAGAGCCGCCCGTCCTGTGCGCTTCGCTGGTTGGCTGCGTCCATGCCGCAGTCGCTTTTAAGCACTGTAAACAGCGCCGCCATGATGGCTTCCGGCAGTAAATGAACTTGCTTGAGTTCGGAGTCAATCCGGTAACTGATCCACGCATCCGGGTCGGGTTTTCTGTCTAGGTGAATGTCGCTGGCCCGGCCCATGAGCGCTTGGGTCAAGATGAGTTTGATGGCCGCTTGTATCAGCCGCGGGCTGATGTCGTCGCTTCTGATTTCGCTGATCAGGTCTTCCAGTTGCTCGGGCGCGTCGTTGGCAAACAGCAGTTGTGAAAGGTCCTTGATGTCTGTCGGTATCAGGTTGAGTTCCTTCACCTTTGTTGAACAGGCATCGATCAAACGCTGTTTTTGCTTGCTGTTGAGCGGTCTGGTGGTTTTCAGATTCAGCGTTTCGCCACTGATGGAAGTGGGGAACACATTGTATTTTCTGCATAGGCTCAGCGGCAGTATCTGTTCTGAGGCGGCGTTGTTTTCGTCATCATCACCGAAGGCCTCTTGTATGGCGTCCTCGGTAATGAAACGGTTCCGCTTTAGAACGTCCTTGATCGAGACGGCCTTTCCTTGCGCAGCCAAGAGGCGTTGCTGGGTGGTCAGGGTGAACCACTGCTGTGGTGTCAGTCCGGTTTCAAGTAGGCGCGCCTTTGCAAACTCTTCGCTGATCATGGCTTGGGTCCTGACCCGGATTGACTGCCAGTTGCACCGCCCTTGGCCTGCACTCGGTCGAAATAGCTGTTGTCGGTTCTTTCCAGTGCGTTTTGAGCGGGAACGAATTGCGGGCTGCTGGCTGATTCAAGGCCGCTTTGAAACACCACCGGATTGTTCAGGTTGTCTTGCAGCGTCAAGATGACAGAGTTGTTCGTCACGGTTGCTTTTAGCGCGAACCCCTGAAGATTCAACACTTTGTTGTTTACAACCTTGATGGTGATGGGGCGGATGGGTGGTTGCAGTTGGTTGTTCAGGCTGCCAGTTGTCGGGCTGGACAGTGGCGTTATCTGCCCCATACCCATCGCCATATTGCTTCCAAAAGGGGCCTGGCCCGGAATTTGTCCCAGCTGCGGATTCATGCCCGGCGCAGCCCCTGGCAGGCCTGCGCCTGCGACAGTATTTCCTTGTGCAAACAAGGCTGCCTGTTGTGTCATTGGCAAAGGTTGTCTCAAAATGGCGGTGTCGCCTGAAATCGCTGTCACATAAACAGAGGCCAGCAGCAAGCGCAGCGGAAGGGGGACACGTTCTGCGTTGAGTTGCTGGTTGCGCAGCGCAAATTCCTCTTGCGCAGCTTTGCTGGTTGCGCCGCTTTCACCACTGTTTTTTCCTGGTACCGGTACAGGTGGCAAATTGCTGGGTGCAACTTCGGGCGCTTTCAGGTTTGGCCTGACCAGTGGGTTGCTTTGTGTCGTTTGGCCGTAGGAGGGTATGCTGCAAAGTGCAGAGAAAGCCGCGGAGGCCACAATCAGGGCGGTTTTTTTTATGTAATTCATTGACCACTTTCTTTCCGTTCATCAAACTTTTCCTCAATCCGTACCGGCATGTTTGTTGAAAAGGTCAGTATTTTTTTCACCTTCTTGATATAGCTCTGGGTGAGGTTGTTTTCAGGCTTTTGCTCTGCAGGTGTGGGCATTGCTGTTACCGGTTCGGCGTAAACAGGCTTGAAAGTTAATGCATCTGGAAAAATTTCCATGCGTTGTGGTGCGGCGCTGACAGGCATTGTTTCAGTGCTTGTTTTTGGTTCAGAGACAGCGGCACTGAGGTTGGAAAAAATAACCAGACGCGGTCTGATGACAATCACCAATTCGGATTGCGTAATTGTGTCGTTGCTTTGATTGATAGCGGTGCCTATGCTGCGGTCGTTCTCTGCTTTGTTGATGACAATGCCGCCGAGCAAAATGGTGTCGCCCGCTCTTGAACGAACTTGTGTTTTCATTTCGCGGTCTGCAAGCTCGGGTAGGTTCAGGTCTATGCCCAAGGCCTGGTAGCGTGTGAGTCGAAGCAGTTCGGTAATCGACAAATTGATTCTTGTGTAGATGGTTTTGTCATGTTCTTCACCGAAGATGTTCAAGTCCAGGCCGGTTTTTACATCTTTGGTTTCAACCGTGGTTTGGGAAATGGTGGACGACAGGTCTCTGCCCACTTTGGCCACAATGGTGGTGGTTTGACCCACACGCAAAGAACCTTTTGTGCCGGACATCACGCCCATGCGGGGTTTGCTCAGGCTTTTTACCGTGCCTTGCGAATTTAGGAACTCAATAAGCGCTTTGTTTTGAAAGGTGCGACCGACCAGAAACACATCGAAGCCCGTATTGCCTGCCGTTGCGCTCAGGCCGCTGAACGCCTTGTTGGCCGTGTCTGTATTTTGTGTTTTTGTGTAGTCGTTCCACTTGATGCCCATGCGCGATCCGTCTTTCAGATCCACCTGCAAAATTTGCAAGTCATAGACAATCATGGAGCGGCTTTGCCTGACTTTGGTCAGGTATTCTTCAACGCTGCGCAAAACCTTTTGATTGCATCTAAAGACGATTGAGCGGCCATTGCGTTCCAGAAAGCTGTCGCGTACACCCAGGTATTGAAACGTGTTGCTCAGACCCGCCAGGTTGTCGTCGTTGAGTATCGGGGGCAATTCAATAACGAACTGCTGCTCTGATTCAATGGTCAGCGCGTTGTCTTTGAACGACCAGAAAAAGCCCATTGAACTGGCCAGTTGGTTCATGACTTCCGTCAGCGTTCCGTGAAGGTTGTAGACGGTCACCGGGCCATAGCGCCTCATGTTTTCAGAGCCACCTTCAAAGGTAACAGCCACTGCGGTGTCTTCAAACAGCAGTTGTATAACGTCATACAGACCCGCTTCCGTCACTGACAGGTGTCTGATGTATTTGTTGGGCAGTGTTTGTGTTCTGTCAGGCTTTTTGATGGTGAACGCAGTCTCTGGAAGCCATTCGGTACTGACAAAAGTTTCTGGTTGCTCAGACTCTTCAATCAGTTTTTCCGGCATGTCTTTTAATGCGTTGTTTGCCGTTATGAAGGGACGTTGCATGGAACATCCCGCTACAGCCGCGACCAGCAAACTGCATTTTGCGACATTGAGGAGGGTTTTTTCAAAAGCCGAATTCACAGTGCCCCCGTTTTTTTTGAACAGGGAAAAGTATCTGTGCTGGATGGCCCCAATGATATACCCATGTCGGGTGAGCTTCAGTGAGGTGTGGGTGCGCGTTTTATTTTCATTGACGATTTGTCAGTTATTTGTTAAATTTTAGCCATGAATAAAAAACTGACCCAACGTGATCTGGACAAGTTGCGACGCAGGGAGGAAATCCTTGACGCAGCCGAACGTATTTTTTTCGAGGCTGGCGTCGGTAACTGCACCATGGAACAAGTGGCCAAGGCCGCCGGTATTTCACGGCCTTTGTTGTATGTCTATTTCAAAGACCGCAGCGAACTGCAGTTGGGTGTGGGCGTGCGGGCATTGCAGCAGTTGCTGGCGCTCTTCAAGGCGGCCAGCGAAGCCGAAAAGTTGGGACTGAGAAAAGTAATGGCCATCGGGCAGGCCTATGTGGATTTCGCACGGGAAGAGCCTTTCAGGTTTTCTGTGCTGTCCATGTGCGAGGCGCAAGGGGCGGTTCAACCCTCAGATTCAGACCTCAGCCAACAAATGCTGCAAATCGGCGCCATGGTTCATCAGCAAACCACGCTGGCCTTGGTTTGTGGGGTGAACGACGGCTCCATCAGGGCCAATTTGGGAGATCTGGACATGGTGTCGCGTTCTTTGTGGGCGCTGACGCACGGCACCATACAACTGGCGCAGTCCAAGCCCGCCATTATTGAAGCCTCGGGTGGAAGTTTGCAGTCGTTTTTCCAGTGTTCCATGGAAATGGCCTTGTATTCGCTGATGGCGCGTTGATTTTTTTGTCCGATTTTTGACAGGTATCTAATGAATTGTTTACATTCTTGTTTGCCCGGCAGTGTGTTTGGCAGCGGTTTGCTGTTGATGTTCTTGGCTGCACCGGCCTGGTCTAGCCCTGCACTCGATGCGCTGATTGCCAAAGGTTTGAGTCGAAATCCAGAGCTTGCCGCGCAACTGCAAACCTTGGAGGCAAGTCGGCAAAGCCTGAATGAAGCCAACGCAGCCCGAAAACCTGTGATCGGTCTGTCGGCCCGCGCAAGCGTGGCCGAGGGTGGGCGAACGTTTGACATTCCCATTGGCGATGCCCTGAACCCTGTTTACCGCAACCTTGAGCAAATCAACAGTCGAGCTAACGTCCCCAACGCGCCGCAGTATCCGACCCTGCAAAATCAGAGCAACAAATTGCTGCGGCCCCATGAGCAGGAAACAAAAATAACGCTGACAGCGCCCTTGTACGTGCCCACGCTTACGCCAAAAATAAATGCCGTGGCGGCGTCTGGGCAGGCCACTGCGGCCCAGGTGGAATCAGTGGCGCGGCATTTGGTTCGCGACATCAAGGTGGCGTATTACGGTTTGCAACAGGCACAGGCGCAACAGTTGGTTCTGAGTTCAAGTGAGCAACTGCTCAAAGAAAACTTGCGGGTGAATCAGGCCCTGTTGAGCCAGGGAAAAATAACCCGCGATGCGGTGTTGCGTGCGGAG
>JBEIKS010000163.1:0-5923 GCA_040379625.1 Burkholderiaceae bacterium | reverse complement strand
TTCAGTCACCAAAGTGAGCGAGTTGATAAACCCGCCTTGTTGATGCAGCATGCTTGCTCCAATGAATCTTTCACAAAGAGCAAGCATGTATCTGCGACGCTTCCTTCGCCTCTGGTTTGCAATCTGCTTGGCATGCCTGATGGCGTTTGTGCCGATTGCCCGCGCGCAGGGGCAGAGATCAACGGAAAACACCGTAACCGCATTGCAGTATTGGGTAGACTTTGACCCGGGTTGTAGCGGCTCGTTTTATGAAGACGTAGACGACTGTTGGGCTTTCTTGTACTTTTTGAGCCGATCGCCCATTGCGTTGGCTGGGGTCTCTACTGTTTTTGGAAATACCAGCGGAGAACTTGCTTTCAGGAACGCGAGGCGGTGGCTGCTTCAGGTTCAACAATCGCATCCTGATGTTGCGCTGCCTGATTTGCATCGGGGCAGGTCTTTGCCTGTGAATTTGTCTGGTGAAATGACGCCAGCAGAGTCGGCACTGCAAACCCGGCTTGCACGCAGTCCTGACCAATCCATGACCCTTATTTTGTTGGGGCCTGCGTCCAATGCAGCCTCCATTTTAAAAACGCAACCCAAACTGGTTAAAAAAGTGCGCCGCATCGTGATGTTGGGCGGGCAATTTCGAGGTGATGCGCATTGGATTCCAGTAAACGGGCGCTTGCGCATGCGCGACTACAACGTCATGAAAGACCCCTTGGCGGTGCAGTGGTTGTTGGACACTGGTATTCCCATTGATTTCATTCCTGTCACGGCGGCGTTCCCACATTTACTCAATGCAGAGAAACTGACGGATTCAGGCCTTCGAGGCGCTGCGTTTGAATGGTTGAAAAAAGAAAGCCTGTCGTGGGAGCGTTTTTGGCGATGGGGTTTTGGCATGGATGGTTTCCCAGCGTTTGACCTGTTGGCAGCCGCACTGGTATTGGAGCCTGAAAAATTCACCTGCAAGCGTTATGACGCTGTGATGGGACGCTTTCCAAATTGGGTGGGGCAGGCGCCCGGTCTGCTGTTTGTTTCCACTCCAGAAAACACAAACAGCGGTGCGCTCTACCAGCGTTGTGAATTGACCCGTGGAAAAGCACTTGACCTGCTCAAGTCTGTGGCAAAGGCTCAATGACAATTGCCCGGAAATCATTGACGTTGGTCAGCGTGGGACCGGTGAATATCAAGCCGTCGCAACGCTCAAAAAATTCATAGGCATTGTTGTCGTCTAGAAACGTCAGGTAATTCAAGCCCTGAGCCTGTGCTTTTTCAATCACGGTCTGCGTAAGTATTGCTCCCGCGTTGTTTTCAACGCCGTCAATACCGTCGGTGTCACAGGCCAGCGCGCAAATGCCCGCACTGCCTTTGATAGTCTGCGCCAGACTCAGCAAAAATTCAGCATTGCGACCTCCGCGACCCTTGCCTTTCACGGTCACAGTGGTTTCCCCACCAGAGAGCAAAATGCAAGGTGGCTTGACAGGTCCGCAACCCTTTTGAATTTCCAGAGCCAGCGCCCCATGCATTTTTGCAATGTCCCGGGCTTCACCCTCAATTGCGTCTGACATCAGCCAGACCGCGTAGCCTGCCTGCAGGGCCTCCTGTTTGGCGGCCTCCAGCGCATCTCTCGCAGTGGCAATAACGTGAACGCTGTTTTTATGTCGTTGCTGCTCAGAAAATATCGGCGTTTTTGCCCGCTCAGATTGCAAGTGGGCAGCCACTGCGGGTGAAATTTGTATGCCGTAGCGTTTTAAAATTGAAATCGCATCTTCCGGCGTCGAGAAATTTTCCACGGAGGGGCCGCTTCCCACGGTGCCAGGCTCATCGCCCGGAACGTCGGAAATTACATAAGTCTGCAAACTTGCTGGCAAGCAGGCCTGTGCCAGTCGTCCTCCCTTGATGGCAGAAAGATGTTTGCGGACGCAGTTCATTTCATGAATGTCCGCTCCGCTTTTAAGCAAGGCGCGGTTGATGTGCTGTTTGTCTTGAAGGGTCAGGCCCTCTGCGGGCAAGGCCAGCAGAGATGAGGCGCCGCCAGTCATCAGGCAAAGCACGGTGTCTTGTTCAGTCAAACCCTGCAGGCTTTCCATCACTTGTCTGGCGGCTTGTTCTCCAGCATCGTCGGGCACCGGGTGGGCGGCTTCAATGACTTTGATACGCTCACAGCGTGCACCGTGCTGGTAGCGGGTCACCACGATTCCCCCCGCAATTCGGTCGCCGTAATGCTGTTCTACCACCTGCGCCATGGCGGCAGCACCTTTTCCGGCACCAATCACCCACACCCGTCCTTCATCCCCAAGTTGCGGCAGGTGGGCGGGCAGGCACTGTGACGCGCTGACTGCCCGCAGCGCACTGGCAAACAGGCGTGAGAGCAATTGCTTCTGTTCTTCAGATTTTTGCATTGTGATGTCGAGACGCAGTTAGTGCTCTGCACATGTTTGCAGCCATCCCAAGCCCGCTTCTGTTTTTGTAGCCGGGTTGTACTCGCAGCCTATCCAGCCTTGGTAACCCGCACCGCGTATCGCTTTGAGAACATTCGGGTAGTTCACTTCGCCTGTACCCGGTTCATGGCGCCCGGGGTTGTCTGCCAGTTGAATGTGGCGAATCAGATGTTTGTGCTTCACATAGGTGTTCACCAATTCGCCGCACATGCGTTGCTGGTGGTACAAGTCGTATTGAATAAACAGGTGTTCGGATTTTATTTCCGCAATCAAATCGGCCGCTTGCTCCACAGTGTTCAAATAGAAACCGGGCACATCAAATGTGTTCACAGGCTCCATCAACAAGGGAATGCCCACGGGCGCCAATTTCTCAAGTGCATGGCGGAGATTATTAACAACCGTGGCGCGTATGTGGTCATCACTCAAGCCTGCGGGTCTCAAGCCCAAGAGACAGTTCAACTGGGGCGGGTTCAATACCGCCGCGTAGCTTAATGCGCGCTCCATACCCGCCTGAAATTCAGTGATGCGGTTTGGGTCTGTGGCCAAGCCACGGTCTCCTGCGGCCCAATCGCCTGCGGGCAAATTGAACAGTGCCAGCGTCAGATCGTTTTGCTTAAGTTCATCTGCAATGGCCTGTGCCTCGAATGCATACGGAAACTGAAACTCGACCACCGAGAACCCGGCTTTTCTGGCGAGCGAAAACCGTTCGAGAAAGGGCGCTTCCGTGAATAAAAGAGAGAGGTTCGCAGCGAAACGAGGCATGGCTTTTCCGATAAAAACAGTGGGACAAACAGAACATGGGCTCAGTGTAAGTCCAACAAGTTCGCAATGTCTTTGCGTGAAAACCCGCAATTTTTCAGAGAGCACGGCTACAATCACAAAAATTTGTCGGTGTGATGACACACCTTTGAAACGCTGATTTGTTGCATTCTCCAAGTTAGTCGCCCACCCAAGAGGCCTTATGCAATATCGCTTAGTCACTTTTTTCGCTTTGAGTTTGTTGCTCACCGCCGGTTGTCAGCGGTTTCCTGATGAAGTAACGCCCCAACCACGGCCCGTGCGTGTTATCCAGGTCAGTGCACAAGGTGCCTTGAAATTTGCAGAGCTGTCCGGTGAGGTGCGCCCCCGTGTTGAATCGCGTCTGGGTTTTCAGGTGGGAGGGCGGCTGGTCGAGCGCCCCGTGGATTTGGGGCAGAAGGTGCGAAAAGGGCAAGTCCTCGCCCGCATTGATCCCATCGATCTTAACCTCCAGGAATCCGCTGGTAAGGCGCAACTCAACGCAGCACAAACCGAGGCAGAGCAAATACGGCTCGACTACAACCGTGCGCTGGAATTGAAAAGCAAGAATTTTGTTTCGCAGGCAGAAGTTGATCGCAGAAAGGCGGCGCTTGATACCGCCTTGGCCCGCGTTGAAACAGCGAAATCACAGCTCGGGGTGCAGGCCAATCAATCACGCTACAGCGTTCTTTTAGCCCCTGACGATGGTTTTATCACCGGTGTGGAGGCTGATGTAGGTCAGGTGCTTGCCGCGGGTACACCCGTGTTGCGGTGGGGGCAGTCCAGCAGCATGGAAATCGCGGTCACCATTCCGGAAGGTCGGGTTGAAGACATCCGACAAATGGGCAAGGCCGATGTGCGTTTCTGGGCCGATGGAGACCATGTTCAGGCCAGAATTCGCGAAGTGTCCTCCGTTGCTGATCCTGCGACCCGTTCATTTTCAGCCCGCCTCACCCTCGACACCATTCCAGACGGCGTAAAGTACGGCATGTCTGCTGTTGCACGGTTTGAAAAGAAAGATGCAAAAACAGGCTTCAAGATTCCTTTGTCCGCCTTGTTTGCCGAAGAAGGCAAATCCTGGGTGTTTGTGCTGGATGAAAAGCAGGGCACCGTCAGCCGCATCAACATTGTGCCGTCTGAAGTTGAAGACAACCAGTTCATTGTTCGTGAGGGATTGCAGGAAGGGCAGTGGGTGGTGGTTGCAGGAACCCACGTTTTGAAAAATGGTCAGGCGGCTCGTCGCTTCATTGAACCCACAAAAACAGAGCAGGCCAAGCGGTGATGCAAAAGATCAACCTTTCCCGTTGGGCCTTGCAGCACCAACCCCTGATTCGGTATTTGATGGCGGTTTTGCTGCTGGGGGGCGTGTTTTCCTACTTTCAACTGGGGCAGGAAGAAGACCCGCCCTTTGTATTCCGGGCCATGGTCGTCAGGGTGTACTGGCCGGGTGCTACAAGCGCTCAAATGTCTTTGCAAGTGGCTGACAAGATTGAAAAAGTCCTGCAGGAAGTGCCTTACGCAGACAAAATCCGAAGCTACAACAAGCCAGGCGAGACCGTTATTTTCATGCAGTTGGCTGAAACGGCACCACCCAAAGAGGTTTCCAATACTTGGTATACGGTACGGAAAAAAGTCAATGACATGCGTTTTAGCCTGCCTCAAGGGGTTCTGGGGCCGTTTTTCAACGACGAGTTCGGCGACACCTTCGGCGTGGTGTATGCCTTCACCGCAGATGGCTTTGACTATGCAGAACTCAAGCGCTTTGTTGATGGCGTCCGACAAGAAATGTTGCGTCTGCCTGATGTAAACAAAGTGGATCTGTACGGTGTTCAGGATGAAAAAATATTCATCGAAATTTCTCACCAACGCATTGCCCAATTGGGGCTGACGGCGGAGGACATCGCCCACCAGATCAACGCCCAGAACTCAATTGAAGCCCAAGGCATTCTAACCTTGCCTGACCAACGCATCTGGGCCCGCGTTGAAGGTCAGTTGGACAGCGTGGAGGCTTTGCGAAAAATTCCATTGCACGCCGGCAAGTCCACTGTCTTGCTGGAAGATGTGGCCACAGTGAAGCGGGGTTTCACAGACCCGCCGGTGTCCAAGATGCGCATGCAAGGCAAGGAAGTCATCGGCATGGGCATTGCCATGTCCAAGGGCGGAGACATTATTCGTCTGGGTAAAATTCTGGAATATGCCGAGAAAAAAATTACCCAGAATTTACCGGTCGGCATTGAAATGACCAAGGTGCTGGACCAACCTCAGGCGGTCAGCCATTCCGTCAATGAATTCATCAAGGTGCTGATTGAAGCTGTGGTGGTGGTGTTGGCCGTGAGTTTCATCAGCTTAGGCCTGCACACCAACCCTTGGCGTATTGATACCCGTCCCGGTTTGGTGGTGGGTCTGACCATTCCCTTGGTATTGGCTGTAACGTTTTTTGCCATGAAAATACTCGGCATCAATTTGCACAAGATTTCCTTGGGTGCGCTTATTATCGCCTTGGGTTTGATGGTGGACGACGCCATTATTGCCGTTGAAATGATGGTGCGAAAACTCGAAGAGGGTTTTTCCAAGCTGGAGGCTGCTACCTACGCCTATGAAACCACAGCCATGCCCATGCTCACGGGTACCTTGATTACGGCAGCCGGCTTTCTACCCATTGGCATGGCGCAGTCCGCCGCAGGCGAATACACCTATTCTATTTTTGCAGTGACGGCGGTGGC
>JBEIKS010000162.1:0-5939 GCA_040379625.1 Burkholderiaceae bacterium | reverse complement strand
GTCATAGCGAGAAGCACCTGCATGCATCATCTCAACGGCACAACAGGCCAGACCAAATGTCATGGGCCAAAGCGAACCCGTTTTAGACCAGTTGATTAATTTGTCGGCTGTTGTTGTTACAAAGCCTTCGTTCAAGACACCTTCGATACCCATGCTAACCCTCCAAGTGATCGAATGCTGTTATTCCCAATCCAGGGCGCCTTTGGTCCACTCGTAAATGAATCCAACGACCAGAACCCCAAGAAAAACCATCATGGCCCAAAAGCCGACGGCACCAATTGACTTGTAGGCAATGGCCCACGGAAACAGAAAGGCAATTTCAAGATCAAATAAAATGAACAAAATGGCGACGAGATAATAACGCACATCAAATTTCATGCGCGCATCTTCGAAGGCTTCGAAGCCGCACTCGTACGGAGACAGTTTTTGATTGTCGGGACGGCTTGGCCCCATGATTTTGCCAACGGCCATGGCGCCACCGCCAACTGCCAGCCCAATCAGAATGAACAACAGAATTGGATAATAAGCTTCCAGATTCATGACACCCCTCAACGTTTGCACAGGATCAAGCCAAAAAAAACCCAAAAAAAAGCCGGCCCTTTAACCAATGACCGGCTCTTCGTTTGGCATGGTGCCGACGGCGAGACTCGAACTCGCACAGCTTTCGCCACTACCCCCTCAAGATAGCGTGTCTACCAATTTCACCACGTCGGCAAATACGTTACTTGGGAATATCCTGAACCGGACCACCTGATTTAGGCGCGGCTTCTTGCGTTGCCGGCACATCAGATGTCGCTGGTTGGGACACCCCTTCCATGACACTCGAACCTTCTTTTTTTACAACACGAGACTGCGATGTAAAGGAAAGACCGAGGGTACAAAGAAAGAAGATTGTAGCACAAACTGCGGTTGTCCGACTCAGGAAGTTCGCCGCGCCGGTTGCACCAAACAAACTGCCGGATGAACCACTGCCAAATGCAGCGCCCATATCGGCACCCTTGCCGTGCTGCAAAAGCACAAGCACGATAACAGCCAGGGCGCTAAGCACCTGAACGATCATTAGAAAAGAAGAAAAGATAGCCATAACCCGTATATTACCTCAATGTTGCTTTCAAAATACCAATGAAATCTGTCGAAATCAGAGATGCGCCCCCCACCAAAGCGCCATCAATATCGTTTTGTGCAAACAATTCTTGAGCATTTGACGATTTGACACTTCCACCATATAAAATCCGCACGCCTTCCGCAACCTCGTGACCCAATAATGTGGCCATTCTTTCACGAATGAACTGGTGCACTTCCTGAGCCTGTTGCGGACTCGCCGTTTTTCCAGTACCAATCGCCCAGACTGGCTCATAAGCCAACACTACCGGCCAGTGAGCATCACGAACAAACGCCGACAGTTTTTCAACGACGGGATCCAACTGGGAGGCGATCACATCAAAGGTTCTTCCTGACTCTCTTTCAGCCAAGGTTTCACCGATGCAAACGACGGGACACAGTCCCCCGACCAAGGCAGCATGCGCTTTGTCAGCCACGGTTGCAGAAGTTTCACCGTGGTAGGCGCGACGCTCAGAATGACCGACCAGCGTCATGGTGGCGCCGAACTCTTTAACCATAGAAACGGAAATTTCGCCGGTGTAGGCACCACTTTCAAATGCGGAGACATCCTGACTTCCGTAAGACCATGCAGAACCCTCCAGCAACCCTTGAAGCTGGGAAAGATAAGGTGCCGGACAAAAAATCGCCCCCTCACAACTGCCTGGCAAAGCCGTTAGAATCTCGGAAATCAAAGCATTATTGGCCGCAAGCGAGCCATTCATTTTCCAATTGCCTGCAACGATTTTTTTTCTCATGAACATTCCTTTTCGTCTGCAAAACTCAACAACACCTTGCCAATGTTGGCCCTGCTCTCAAGTACTTCATGGGCCTGGCGCACTTGCTCAAAATGAAACACCTGATGAACCCAAGGTTTAAACAACCCGGATTCAACATGAGGCCAAACCCGCTCTTGCAACGCAAGGGACAAATGGGCTTTGTAAGCCGCGGAGCGGGCTCTCAGGGTGGAACCGGTTACCGTGAGACGCCTCATCATCAACTTACCCATATCCAACTCGGCAACGCGACCGGCCAGTTGAGCAATAATGCACAAACGCCCTTCCACTGCCAACAGGTTCAAATTTTTATCAAGATTGGAACCCGCCACACAATCCAGAATGACGTCAACATTAGGCAAAACGGCTGCAATTTTTTGCGCCCAGTCAGGCTCCGTGTAAAAAAACACATGATCTGCCCCAGCCTCAATGCATGCAAGCGCTTTTTCTTGATTGCTCACGGTGGCCGCAACTGTTGCCCCGTGGGCCTTCGCCATAGCGATGGCAGTCAGCCCGATACTGCTTGCACCTGCGTGCACCAAAAACGTTTCGTGAGGTGCCAAAGCACAGCGCTCAAAAACATTGCTCCATACCGTCATGCAGGTTTCAGGCAATGCGGCCGCATGCAGCACGGACAGACCCTTGGGAACGCGCATTAAGTGCTGGGTAGGTATGCACAGATACTCGGCGTACCCGCCCCCGCTGACCAACGCACAAACGGCCTGCCCAACCTTAAAACCGGATGAAGCATCAGGAACCTGTTCAACATACCCCGAAACTTCCAAACCCAAATGAGGACTGGCCCCAGCGGGTGGCGGATACAGACCCGTCCGCTGAAGAATATCAGGTCGATTGACGCCCGCACCCACCACACGCACCAAGACCTCACCGGGCACTGGCTCAGGTATGGGAACCTCCCGGAGAGACAAAACCTCCGGACCCCCTGGGACATCAAATACAACTTGTTTCATAAGCTTGCGGAACAAGGTTGGATCACTCGGAAAAAAGCCCCTTTACAGGGGCTTTTTCACTCAGCGAGTGCAGGCCTTAAACAGGCTCACCCGTCACATCTGCTGCAGGTGCTGCTGGAGCCTCAACTGTCAGCAGCGCCTTCATGGACAAACGAAGACGGCCTTTTTCATCGGCCTCAAGCACCTTAACGCGAACCTGCTGACCTTCCTTGAGGTAATCAGCAACCGCATTGACTCGCTCGTTGGCGATCTGGGAGATGTGCAACAACCCATCTTTGCCAGGCAGAACACTGACGATCGCACCAAAGTCGAGCAACTTCAGAACGGTGCCCTCGTAGACGCCACCAACCTCAACCTCTGCGGTGATTTCTTCAATGCGTTTCTTGGCTGCCTCACCCGCCTCAGCGTCAACGCTGGCGATGGTGATGGTGCCGTCGTCTTGAATATCAATGCTTGCGCCAGTTTCTTCAGTCAAGGAGCGGATCGTTGCACCACCCTTGCCAATCACATCGCGAATCTTTTCGGGATTGATTTTGATGGTGATCATACGGGGTGCAAATGCAGACAACTCAACCCGTGCAGAATTCAGGGAAGACTGCATTTTATCGAGAATGTGCAGGCGACCTTCCTTGGCTTGCGCCAAAGCAACCTGCATGATTTCTTTGGTGATACCTTGGATTTTAATGTCCATTTGCAGGGCTGTGATACCGTTTTCAGTACCCGCAACCTTGAAGTCCATATCGCCGAGGTGATCTTCGTCGCCCAAAATGTCTGTGAGAACCGCAAACTTGTTCTCTTCCTTGATCAAACCCATGGCAATACCGGCCACGTGATTACCCACAGGAACGCCTGCATCCATCAACGCCAATGAACCACCGCAAACAGATGCCATGGAACTTGAACCATTGGACTCTGTAATTTCAGAAACCAGACGGATTGAATAAGCGAACTCATCGCCCTTTGGCAACAGGGGGATCAAGGCACGCTTTGCAAGGCGGCCGTGGCCGATTTCGCGGCGCTTTGGAGCACCCATGCGGCCACACTCGCCAGTGGCGTAGGGAGGCATGTTGTAATGAAGCATGAAACGGTCGCGGTATTCGCCCTGGACCGCATCAATGATTTGCTCGTCTTGCTTGGTGCCCAATGTAGCAACAACCAAAGCCTGGGTTTCACCACGGGTAAACAAGGCTGATCCGTGAGCGCGGGGCAATACACCGGTGCGAATGCTGATGGGGCGCACTGTACGGGTATCGCGACCATCAATGCGTGGCTCGCCGCTAAGAATTTGCGTGCGAACGATTTTTGATTCGAGACCAAAAAGAATGTCGCCCAGCTTGCCTGAATCAGGTGTGGCCTGACCCTCTGCCACATACTGGGCGTTTACAGCGGCCACCACTTTGCTGCTGACTTCTTTCAGACGTGCGGAGCGCGCCTGCTTCTGGGTAATTTTATAGGCATCGCGAAGGTCGGCTTCGGCCGCTTCCACAACACGGGAGTACAAAGTTTCGTCGCGTGGTTCTGGGGCCCAGTTCCACTCAGGCTTACCCGCTTTTTGTACCAAGCGGTGAATCGCGTTGATGACCGTTTGCATTTGCTCGTGACCGAACACGACAGCACCGAGCATGATTTCTTCTGACAACTGGGCCGCTTCGGATTCCACCATCAGAACCGCTTGTTCTGTACCAGCCACAACCAGATCCATCTGGCTGGTTTTCAACTGAGTGGCCGTTGGGTTGATGACGTACTGACCATCAATGTAGGCAACCCGTGCCGCGCCAATTGGACCATTGAAAGGAATACCGGAAATGGCGAGCGCTGCTGAGGCACCGATCATTGCGGGCACATCAGGGTCGATTTCCGGATTGCAAGACATTACTGTCAAGGCAACCTGAACTTCGTTGTAGAAACCCTCTGGAAACAGCGGGCGCAACGGGCGATCCACCAAACGCGCGGTCAGCGTTTCTTTTTCTGTCGCCTTGCCTTCGCGCTTGAAGAAACCACCGGGGATTCGACCTGCGGAGTAAAATTTTTCTACGTAATCAACGGTCAGCGGGAAAAAATCCTGACCGGGCTTCGCCGATTTAGCGGCCACAACGGTGGCTAAAACAATTGTATCGTCCACATTAACAACAACAGCACCACCCGCCTGACGTGCAATTTCGCCCGTCTCAAGCGTTACGGTATGCTGGCCAAACTGAAAACTCTCACTATGAATTTCAAACACAACACATTCCTTTCTTGTTCCTTACCCTTGCTCTTCATGGACTTTTGCCCCACCAGAAAAGCAAAATGCCCGCAACAGCAGGCTGCAGGCATTTTTATGACGCTTGGGCAATAAGCACCAATTACTTACGCAGACCCAGACGTTCGATCAGAGCACGATACGCCTCAACGTTGGTACGCTTCAGGTAATCGAGCAATTTGCGGCGACGTGACACCATTTTCAAAAGACCGCGACGTGAATGGTGGTCTTTGGAGTGTGCCTTGAAGTGGTCTGTCAGTTGAGTGATACGACCGGTTAGCAACGCAACCTGAACTTCCGGCGAACCGGTATCGTTGGCTGCGCGTTGATATTTAGAAACGATTTCTGCTTTTACGGCAGCTTTATTGTCGGCTGACATTTAATTCTCCACTTGCGCCTACAGAGCCGGGAAACCCCCTATGGGTATTCCAGCCCTTGTACAACATCAGAATTTCCAGCAAAACAGCTTGAACTTTGCCAACACGTTGGCAGCTTATTGCCAAGTGTTGACAGGTGTTGCCAGCATTTCCGACCGTTGAACACGAAGGCGTGCAATTACGAACCCGCAATTATACTCATTTCAGGCGGACTTTTCCAATCCGCCCGAAAATAAAAAACACAGCATCAGACCTGAGGGTTCACCCGCTCATTTTTAGAACTCAACTTATTGAGCGCCGCCAAATACGCCTTGGCTGATGCCACAACAATGTCGGGATCCGCCCCCACACCATTGACGATGCGCCCTGCTTTTGACAACCGCATGGTGACTTCGCCTTGCGACTCTGTGGTGCCTGATGTAATTGCATTGACAGAGAAAAGCAGCAACTCAGCCCCACTGGCCACCCTGGATTC
>JBEIKS010000161.1:0-5984 GCA_040379625.1 Burkholderiaceae bacterium | reverse complement strand
GTCTTCGTTGTGGTTTGAAGGTGAATGGTATTGGGGTGTGGATCGTCTGCCTTATTTGTTGCAACGCTTGCAAGACCAAGGTTTGGGGCAGGGCGCCGATACCAGCTTTAACTGGGCAGTACCGGATGTGGTGATGAGTCAGCGCACTTCTTTGGCTCCCCCTAAAACCAAGGCCTCGCTGACATTTTACGGTTCATTGCGCAGCCCCTACACAGCCCTGTGCATAGAGCGCCTGCGTTATTTGACGCAGCGCTATCAGGTGGATTTAAAAATACGCCCGTTGTTGCCCATGGTAATGCGGGGTTTGAGGGTGCCGCTAAAAAAGCGCCTTTACATCTTGATGGATGCCAAACGTGAAGCGCAGCGTTTGGGTCTGGACTTTGGAACCGTCGCTGACCCAGTGGGTTTGCCCGTGGAGCGAGGTCTGGCGGTGTGGCATGCCGCGATTGAAAAAGGTTTGGGTTTGGATTTTGCAGAATCGTTTCTGCAAGGTGTGTTTGCGCAAGGTATTGACGCCGGCAGCGACGCAGGTCTGAATTTGATAGCCCAAAGCAGTGGCATGGATGCGCAAACGGTGACGGTAGCCTTGGCCGATGATGCCTGGCGCAAACGGGTGGCAGAGAACCGTGACGCATTGCTGGGCGCCGGTTTGTGGGGTGTGCCTGCGTTTCAGGTGGACGGTTTTCCTGCGCAATGGGGGCAAGACAGGCTTTGGTTGATTGAAGAACAGTTGCGCACCGTGTGTGATAAAACAGATGAAGCGGGCTAGCGTTTTAGTGTTGATGGCGTTGGTTGCCTGCAAGCCGCCCATTGAGCCTTTTCAACCGCCAGTGCCCAAGGTGTGTTTGACAGAAATGGTGTCTGCAAGTCCGGCCATGGGCAAGCAGGGCATGGTTGAAGTGCCTGCTGGCAAAGCGGTGTTGGGGGCCGATCCGAAGTATGCAGATGAGGGCCCGGAACGCGAGGTGAGTTTGCCGGCTTTCTGGATGGACAAGACCGATGTGACGAATGCGCAGTTTCAAGCCTTTGTTGCTGCAACGGGTTACCAGACGGTGGCAGAACGCCGCCAGCCGCCGTCTTCACTGGTGTTTTCTCCCGGTACTTCTGGCGTGGATCTGGGCAACCCCTCTTTGTGGTGGAAAGTTGTTGAGGGCGCTTCCTGGAAGACGCCGTGGGGGGCGGGCAGTTCCATCAAGGGGCGTGAAACCCTGCCTGTGGTGCATGTGGCTTTTGAAGACGCTTTGGCTTATGCGCAATGGTTGGGTCGGGATTTGCCCACCGAGGATGAGTGGGAATACGCTGCGCGCGGCGGTCTGGGCAAGGCAAGGTATGTGTGGGGCAATCAGCCGCCAGATGAGGGTTCTGGCCGTGCAAATACCTGGCAAGGTGTATTTCCCATTCAGGACTCTGGCAAGGACGGCTACCGCAGCCAACCCTCACCAGTGGCTTGCTTTCCCGCCAATGGTTATGGACTGTTTGATATGGCGGGCAATGTTTGGCAATGGACGCGAGATGTGTACTTGCAAAAACCCCCTGCGCCTGTTGAGTTGGAAAAAGGAGTGATCAAAGGAGGCTCCTTTTTATGTGCGGAAAGCTACTGCATGCGTTACAGGCCAAGTGCACGGGTGGGGGCTGAGCGTCAAGAAGGCAGTTCTCACCTTGGCTTTAGAACCATTATAAGAACAACCGGAGATACTAAAAAATGAACATGCTCACTTGGTTTTCCCCTTTATGAAACGCTATCAAAGAATTCTGCTTGCAGTTTTCGGCACGCTCACGGTTGTTGTTGCGCTGATGTCTGTTGTGGAGGTGCGTCAAACGGTACTGGTCTGGTATGTGAAGCATTTTTTGAGGATCAAAACGCTTCCAGAGCAAAACGTGAATTGGCAGCAGGGTGTTTCATCTGGCGAGCCTGCAGGTCAGCGTCGACCCAATATTGTGCTGATTCTGGCAGATGATTTGGGGATTAACGACATCACCTTGATGGGCGGAGGCGTGGCTGGGGGCACCGTGCCTACACCGAATATCGACAGCATCGGTAAAGCGGGGGTGACTTTCAAAAATGCCTACGCTGGAAATGCGACTTGTTCGCCCTCCAGGGCTGCATTGATGACGGGGCGTTATGCCACGCGTTTTGGGTTTGAATTTACGCCGGTACCCATCACCTTTTCTGCTGTTGTGGCTGGAAAACCCTCCGCAGACGCGCTGAATGCGCCCTTGTTTCACAATGAGTTGGCATTGGGTTCGCCTCGCTATGAAAAAATGGGTATGCCGACCAGTGAAATCAGTTTGGCCAAATTACTCTCCGGGGCGGGTTACCACACGGTGCATTTGGGCAAGTGGCATTTGGGTGAGGCGGCTGAGTTTTCTCCAAAAGTACATGGTTTTAATGAAAGTTTGGGGTTTTTGGCGGGTGCTTCAATGTATTTGCCTGAAAACCACCCTGACGTTGTGAATGCCCAGCAAGACTTTGATCCGCTGGACAGGTTTTTATGGGCGGCTCACCCATGGCGGGTTGCCTACAATGAGGGGCCGAAATTTGCCCCTTCCACCTACATGACCGATTATTTAACGCAACAGGCTCAGCAGGTGATTAAAGCCAACCGCGACAGGCCGTTTTTTATGTACCTGGCCTACAACGCGCCGCACACCCCATTGCAAGCGACCAGAGAAGACTTTGAGGCCTTGAGCCATATTGAAGACCGAAGTTTGCGTGTTTATGCCGCCATGATCCGGTCTTTGGACAGGAATATTGGCAAGCTGCTGGCCTCCTTGAAAGAGCAGGGCTTGGATGACAACACGCTGGTTATTTTTACCAGCGACAACGGAGCGCCTCATTACATCGGTTTGTCTGATCTGAACAAACCCTACCGTGGCTGGAAAGCGACTTTTTTTGAGGGTGGGATCCGCGTACCGTACTTGATGCGTTATCCAAAGAAAATAGCATCCGGTTCCACTTACAGTGAAGCGGTGAGTCACTTTGATTTTTTTGCAACTGCGGCAGCCGCTGCCGGTGTGGACATGCCGAAAGACAGGGTGATTGATGGCGTCGATCTCATCCCGTTTTTAAGCGGAGCCAAAGACAAGGCACCCCATGAGGCCCTGTTCTGGCGCTCTGGAAAATACAAGACCGTGCAGGCGGGTCAGTGGAAGTTGCAGGTGGCGCAGCGCCCTGCAAAGCGTTGGTTGTTTGACTTGAAAAACGACCCCACAGAGCAGCACAATTTAATTGACACGCATGCAGACATTGCAGCAAAACTGTGGGAGCAGTTGCAAACATTCGATGCTGCGCAGAGCCCGCCCTTGTGGCCTTCCTTGCTTGAGGCCCCCGTGAGCATCGATAAAAGTTTGAGGCAGTTGCAAACCCCTACCGATGAATTTGTTTACTGGTCGAATTGATGAAGTTTTTTTTCATTCACTTTTTTACCTTGTTTTTTTGCGGGTTTGCAGTGTTTCCCGCCTGGGCAGACCGCACGCAACCCAACATTGTGTTGCTGTTGGCAGACGACTGGGGTTTTTCCGATGTCGGCGCCTTCGGCAGTGAAATAGCAACACCGCACCTGGATGCGCTGGCCAAGCAGGGTGTGCGGTTTTCCAATTTTCATGTGGCCGCGTCTTGTTCGCCGACCCGGGCCATGTTGCTCACCGGTGTGGACCATCACCGCAGCGGTGTGGGTAACATGCGGGAAACCATTCCCTTGGAGCATGTCGGCAAGCCGGGCTATTTGTCTGTTCTGGACCGCAATGTTGTAACAGTGGCCTCGCTTTTAAAAAGCAATGGCTACCGAACCTATGTGACCGGTAAATGGCATGTGGGCCATGAGGCTCACAATCTGCCGCCTGCGCGCGGTTTTGACCGATCGCTCATACAGGCTGACAGTGGTTCGGACAATTGGGAAACCGGTAAAAAATACCTGGACCTGACCGAATCGGTGAACTGGTATGAAGACGGAAAACCGGCCGTTATGCCCAAGGAGTTTTATTCTTCGGAATATTTTATTTCCAGAACCATTGATTACCTGGAGGCTTCGCGAAGCTCTGCGCAACCGTTTTTTGCCTATGTGGGCTTTCAGGCGAACCACTTGCCGGTGCAGGCGCCCAAGGCAATGACAGAGCGCTACAAAGACCGTTATGCCATGGGCTGGGATGCATTGAAAAATCAGCGCCGCGACCGTGCTGCCAGCATGGGGCTGGTTCCGGAAACAACCCGCTTGCAGGCCAGCGCTGCAGCCCCGCGGTGGTCTGCATTAAAACCTCAGGAGCAAGCTTTTGCGGCACGCAACATGGAAGTGTATGCAGGCATGGCGCAGGCCATGGATGAGCAGATTGGCCGTTTGGTGGCTTACCTTAAAACAAGCGGTCAGTTTGACAACACTGTGTTTGTGTTTCTTTCTGACAATGGACCGGAGGCGTCAGATCCGTATGCAAATTGGGCTGGGCGGCTTTGGTTGTCCATGCGCTATTCCCGCGACCCTGAGCGTTTGGGTGAAAAAGGCACCTATGGGGTGATTGGGCCGGGTTGGGCCAGTGCAGCCGCATCACCATTTTCCACTTATAAGTTTTATGCGGGCGAGGGCGGTATTCGCGTGCCCTTGATAATTTCTGGCGCCAGCGTGTTGGGGGCCAACAGCATTGAACACAGCTTTGCCCACGTAAAAGACATCACTCCGACCCTGTTGGACATTGCCAAGGTGGCCCCGGTGAAGGGCATGTTCCAAGGGCAAGCGGTGGAACCCATCACCGGTGTGAGCCTGTTGCCGGTGCTTCAGGGCAAGACGCAGCGAACTCATTCGTTGGACAAAGCCATTGGTTATGAATTGTCGGGCAATGCAGCCTTGTTCAAGGGTGACCTGAAGCTTCTTAAAAATATTCCCCCGGTGGGCGATGGGCAATGGCATTTGTTTGACATCAAGACCGACCCGGGAGAAACCGAGGATTTGAAAGACGCATTGCCGGCGGTGTTTGAGGCGATGAAGGCCGATTATGAAATTTACGCTGTTCAAAACGGTGTGTTGCCCATGCCTGCGGGTTATGACCCGATCCAACAAGTTTTAATAAATTCTTTGGTGAATGTTTACATGCCGCGCTTCAAGTGGGCCGCTTGGGTTATTCTAACCCTCGGTTTACTGGTGCTGCTCCAGTGGGGCAGGCAGCGTTTTCGGAGGCAGGCGACACAAGCATGTTAAACAAACCAAAACAAAGAGAAAAAACCCTGGATTTCGTTATTTACGGCGCCACGGGTTACACAGGTCGTTTGGCGGTGGAGCATCTGGTCAAACAACTGGAATTTCATCCGAACCTGAGTTGGGGCATTGCCGGGCGAAATCGGCGAAAGCTGAAAGCCTTGCTTGAAGAACTCGGCGAACTCGAAAACATTCCTCAAATACTGGTGGCAGAAAACACCGACGATGCGGCGTTGGCGAATTTGGCACGAACCAGCAATGCCGTGTTGAATCTGGCGGGACCTTATTATAAAAATGGCGAGGTTTTGATTCAGGCCTGCCTTGAGCACCGTTGCCACTATCTCGATTTAAGTGTGGAAAGTTTCTGGATCGCCGAAATGATCGAGAAATACCATGCCCAGGCCCATGAGCGCCGTGTCAAGATTGCGCCGGGTTGTGGGTATGAGTCGCTGCCTTTTGACATGGCTGTGACGCTGGCTGCCAAAGCGCTGTCTGACCGTTTCGATGAGCGCTGCGTCAGTGCCAATGCCATGGTGAAGTTCATGGGCAAATCGCTTCGCAACCCACGCAATGCTTTTTCAGGGGGAACGTACGCCTCAATTGCTGCGTTTTTAGAGGCGCCGGCGGTAAAACGTGCCTTGCAACCTGGCTGCCTGGTGGAAGACCCAGACCGCGCGGCCTACTTGCAAACCCACAGCCCTTTTCAGTTAAAGGCCCGCTACGATTCGGATTTCAATGCCCGTTTGGGTCCCACCATGCCCATTCCGTTTATTAATCCGGCCATTATTTATCGCAGTGCTG
>JBEIKS010000160.1:0-6007 GCA_040379625.1 Burkholderiaceae bacterium | reverse complement strand
GCGGCGCCTTCTGCGGGTTTGCGGTCGCGGGTGCTGGGTCGGCGTGGACGCTCGTTGTCTTCCCATTCTCCACGGCGGGCTCTGGGTGCTTGCTCACCCGCTTCGCGTTCCCGTGTGGTACGGGCACGGGTGGTCGGATTGAAGTCGCCAGCTTTCGCGGTTCTGCGGCGTACAGGTTTGTCTCCTGCGTCTACACGTGCTGTCCGTGAACGACCTTTTGCAGATTTTTCTTCATCCAGATTCAGAAGCGGTTTTTCTGGGTCTGGGCGGTACAAAACCAATAATTTTCCGATATGCTGAACTGGAAGGGCGCCGCAAGCGTCAGTGATTTCTGCCAGCAGGGCAATTCGGAGTTCGCGATCGTCGCCCGCAACGCGAACTTTTATCAATTGGTGGGCACTCAAGCTGATGTCAATTTCTTTGAGCACAGCAGGTGTCAGACCCTTGTCGCCGATCATCACGACAGGGTTCAGTGGATGGGCCATTGCCTTCAGTGTTTTACGCTGGGCTGGGTTCAGTTCATTACGGGTAGGTGTTTGTGACATACGTTGCATACTAAATTAAACCATCATTGTAAGTGCAGATGGCCAAGAACAAGTTTAATAAAGCATGGTTGAATGATCATTTGACCGATCCTTACGTAAAACTCGCACAAAAAGCGGGTTATCGGTCTCGTGCAGCCTTCAAACTCAAAGAAATTGCCGAGCAGGAACGGCTTTTCAAGCCGGGAATGCGGGTTGTTGACCTCGGTTCCACCCCTGGAAGCTGGTCTCAGGTGCTCCGGGAGGAACTTGTGGGTGCCCACGGCGTTATGAACGGGTCTGTTATTGCCCTTGACATGCTGCCCATGGAAGAAGTCGCCGGCGTGCATTTTATCCTCGGCGATTTCCGCGAAGAGGCGGTGCTGCACCAGTTGGAGGCAGCCGTTGAAGGTGAATTGCTGGATCTCGTGGTGTCCGACATGGCTCCGAATCTGTCTGGTGTGGCGGTGGCAGACTCTGCCCGAATCATGCATGTCTGCGAACTGGCCATGGAATTTGCCCTGAAGCATCTGAAAAAAGACGGTGTTTTGGTGACAAAAACCTTTCATGGTTCCCAATACAGTCAAACAGTGGAGCTGTTCAAACGGCACTTTAAAAGCGTCAAGCCTTGCAAACCGAAGGCCAGTCGAGATAAATCAGCTGAAACCTTCTTGGTTGCCCGTGGTCTTAAGGAGTAGACTGGAGCTATGTCTACATTTAAATTTTTTCATGGCGTGCTTGCCATTCCGGGGTTGAAATTTGAGTTACAGTCTCCATCTGTAACTGGTATTTCATTTCCTAAAACCTCGGGTCATCGTATCGGGAGACCTCGCTTTGAATAATGCATTTTCGAAAGCAGCCATTTGGCTGGTGATCGCACTGGTTCTGTTTACAGTGTTCAAGCAGTTTGATTCGCGACAGTCGCGCGGCAATGAAATGGTTTATAGCCAGTTCATGGAAGAGGCACAGGCGGGGCGTATCAAGCAGGTTACGGTGGATGGCCGCACATTGCGTGGTAGAACCACCGACGACCGTGAATTCACATCGTATTCGCCAGGCGACATCTGGATGGTCACCGATCTCATCAAATACGGCGTGCAGGTTCGTGCAAAGCCTGAAGAAGAGCCGTCACTGTTGATGAGTCTGTTCGTCAGCTGGTTCCCCATGCTGTTGCTGATTGGTGTCTGGGTGTTTTTCATGCGACAGATGCAAGGCGGCGGCAAAGGCGGAGCCTTCAGCTTCGGCAAATCGCGCGCCCGTTTGCTCGATGAGTCCAACAACAGCGTCACGTTCGCAGACGTTGCCGGTTGCGATGAAGCCAAGGAAGACGTTCAAGAATTGGTTGATTTCCTGCGTGACCCCACCAAGTTCCAAAAACTGGGCGGTCGCATTCCCCGCGGTATCTTGTTGGTAGGCCCCCCCGGTACCGGTAAAACACTGTTGGCCAAAGCCATTGCAGGCGAAGCCAAAGTTCCGTTTTTCTCCATTTCCGGCTCTGATTTCGTTGAAATGTTTGTGGGTGTGGGTGCTGCCCGCGTCCGCGATATGTTTGAACAGGCCAAAAAGCAGTCGCCATGCATTATTTTCATTGATGAAATTGATGCGGTGGGTCGCCAGCGTGGTGCAGGTTTGGGTGGCGGCAACGATGAGCGTGAGCAGACGCTCAACCAGATGCTGGTGGAAATGGATGGTTTTGAAACCAGCCAAGGCACCATCGTTATTGCAGCCACCAACCGTCCTGATGTTCTCGATCCAGCATTGCTGCGCCCAGGTCGTTTTGATCGCCAAGTGGTGGTCAGCCTGCCCGATATCCGCGGTCGTGACCAAATCTTGCGCGTCCACATGAGAAAAGTGCCTATCGCCCCGGATGTTGATCCTTCTGTGCTGGCACGCGGTACCCCAGGTTTTTCTGGCGCTGACTTGGCAAACTTGGTGAATGAGGCTTCACTGTTCGCCGCTCGTCGTAATGGTCGCGTGGTCGATCAAGTCGATTTCGAAAAAGCCAAAGACAAAATCATTATGGGAGCAGAGCGCCGCTCACTGGTCATGCCGGAAGAAGAGCGCCGCAACACGGCCTACCATGAGTCCGGTCACGCCATTGTGGCGCGCATGCTGCCCAAGACAGACCCTGTTCACAAGGTCACCATCATTCCACGCGGTCGCGCTTTGGGCGTCACCATGCAGCTGCCAGAAACTGACCGATACAGCATGGACAAGCTGCGAATGCTTGACACCATTGCAGTTTTATTTGGTGGCCGCATCGCTGAAGAATTGTTCATGGACCAAATGACCACCGGCGCATCCAACGATTTTGAACGTGCAACAGCGATTGCTCGAGACATGGTGACACGCTACGGTATGAGCGAGTCTTTGGGTCCGATGGTGTATGCAGAAAACGAGGGTGAAGTGTTTTTAGGTCGCTCAGTGACCAAAACCACCCACATGTCTGAGTCCACGATGCAGAAAGTGGACCACGAGATCCGCAGCATTATCGACTCCCAGTACGCCAGAGCACGCCATCTGCTGGACAGCAGTCGCGACAAAGTGCACGCCATGGCCCACGCTTTGCTGGAATTTGAAACCATCGATGCAGACCAGATCGACGACATCATGAACGGTCGCCCGGTACGCCAGCCCAAGCCGGGCATGGCACCAGGCCCGGGCGGCAACAACAATCGCCCACCTGGCGGCGTAGCTCCCAATAATGCAGCAGCACCTGCAGCATAAAGAGACGGGCGGTTGGAAAACCGCCCGTTTTCTTTTACAGCGCCCGAGATTCCAACGCACGGGCCGAACTCGCCCATTGATCATGGGCGTTGTCAATTTAACGCCTGATTCTTTCTCAGACGGAGGCAGGTTGCTCAGCCTGTCTGCTGCGGTTGATCACGCCCGGCAATTGCTGGATGAAGGTGCCGATATTCTCGACGTGGGTGGGGAATCCACCCGACCCGGAGCGCCAGATGTTCCTGTTGAAGAAGAGTGGCGTCGTGTGTGCCAGGTCATTGAAGAATTGGTCAAATGGAATGTACCCTTGTCGCTTGACAGTCTGAAGCCGGAAATCATGGAGCGTGCTCTGGATCTGGGTGTGGACATACTCAATGATGTCACCGGTTTTCAGTCGCAAAAAGCGCAGCAACTGTTGTCGGGTTCCGAGGCAGGAGCAGTGGTCATGCACATGCAGGGAAGCCCGCGCAGCATGCAACTGAACCCTGAATACGCCGATTGTGTGGCTGAAGTACAAGGTTTTTTAAAGCAGACATTGCAGGCTTTGGCGCAGCAGGGGGTTTCACCTGAACGTGTTTTGGTGGATCCAGGGTTCGGTTTTGGCAAAACGCTGGAGCACAATATGGCCTTGTTCAGAACCATTCCTGATTTCTCGCAGCTGGGCGCGGGCGTGTTGGTGGGGGTGTCCAGAAAGTCCATGATAGGGCAATTGCTTGACAGAAAAGACCCCTTGCAACGCATCCATGGCTCTGTACAGGCCGCTATTGTGGCTGCAGCCAAGGGTGCTGCTGTTTTGCGTGTTCACGACGTACGTGCCACCCTGGATGCATTGATCGTAAACGATTCCCTCATCTGAAATATTTGCGGGGTGCCTCGGTTACAATTCTCAGAAGTGTTTAATCAGAGTCTAATAAAAAATGTCACGAAAATATTTTGGTACGGACGGAGTTCGCGGTCGTGTGGGGCAAGCTCCCATTACGCCTGATTTTGTGATGCGTATGGGCAATGCGGCGGGTCGCGTGCTGGTGGCGCAAGCGCGCCGGGACAAGCCCAAGGTGCTGATAGGTAAAGACACGCGTGTCAGCGGCTATTTGCTGGAGGCCAGCCTTGAGGCCGGCTTTTCTGCGGCGGGTGTGGATGTCATGCTGGCCGGCCCGATGCCGACTTCCGCGATTGCCTATTTGACCCGAACCTTGTCGCTGGACGCCGGTGTGGTGATCAGCGCCTCTCACAATCCGTTTTATGACAACGGCATCAAGTTTTTTTCCGCTTCAGGTACAAAGCTGCCCGATGAGGTTGAGTTGGGCATTGAGGCGTTAATTGATGCACCCATGCAATGCCGTTCTTCAGAGTCGCTGGGCAAGGCTTCGCGCCTGTCTGACGCGGCAGGCCGCTACATTGAGTTTTGCAAGGGTACGGTGCCTTACGGCATGTCATTCAGCGGGTTGAAGGTGGTGGTGGATTGCGCCAACGGCGCTGCCTATCACATTGCCGGTTCGGTGTTCAGCGAGTTGGGTGCAAACGTCATCACTGTCGCAAATCAACCTGACGGTTTCAACATCAACAGTGGGGTGGGGGCAACCCACCCTGAGTATGTGCGAGCATCGGTCTTGGAGCACAAGGCGGACATTGGTTTTGCGCTGGATGGCGATGCTGACCGTTTGATTGTCGTAGATTCAACCGGGAGAATTTTTAACGGCGACGAATTGCTCTACATACTGGCGATGGAGCGTCTGCAACGCGGGTCTTTGTCCGGCGTGGTGGGCACCTTGATGAGCAATGTGGGCTTGGAGCTTGCCCTGAAGGCGCGCGATGTTGCCTTCGACCGGGCCAAGGTGGGCGACCGCTACGTGCATGAAATGCTGATTGAGCGGGGTTGGTCGTTGGGTGGTGAGGGGTCGGGACATTTGTTGTTTCTTGACCGCCACACCACGGGCGATGGAATTTTGAGTGCCTTGCAAATTTTGATTGCGATGTTGCGCGCTGAAAAAAATCCGGCTGAATTGACACATGATCTTCAGATGTACCCTCAAATCCTGAAAAATGTGAAAGTGAGTTCAGGCTACGTCTGGACGTCTGATGAGCGCTTGCTGGCGGCCAAGAAGGCGGTGGATGCAAAACTGGTGGGCAAGGGCAGAACCTTGATCCGTCCGTCGGGCACTGAGCCTTTGTTGAGAATTATGGTGGAGGCGCAGACGCAGGAGTTGGCGTTGGCGTGTGTGGATGAGTTGATGGCTGCTGTGGGTGTGGTTGGGTAGTTGGTTGGTGTTGTGTGGTTGGTGTTGTGTGGTTGGTGTTGTGTGGTTGGTGTTGTGTGGTTGGTGTTGTGTAGGTGGGGCAGGGGATGGGGCAGGTCTGTGTGCGTTTCAGCGGACGGCTAAGCCGCTGTTTCCGTTCTCTGCTCTGACAAGCTTGACGAAAAGTCCAATGGGACCTTTTCTTCGCCGCTGAGCGCGGCGTCGCTTGTTGCGAGGTCGAACGGGCGTCTTGCCTGACTGTCCTTCTGAAACGCACACAGACCTGCCCCCTCTGGAACCACCAGCCCTTTTTGTGCATCAATTCACTCAGCACGCTGGTGCGACTACGCGAGAAAGAGTGCCCGCCGGGGTCTCAGTGCCGCGTAGTTGGCTCAGGTGTGGGGCCCGATTTGGAGCTGGTTTGGTTGAGGTTTGGTTGAGGTTTGGTTGAGGTTTGGTTGAGGTTTGGTTGAGGTTTGGTTGAGGTTTGGTTGAGGTTTGGTTGAGGTTTGGTTGAGGTTTGGT
>JBEIKS010000159.1:0-6067 GCA_040379625.1 Burkholderiaceae bacterium | reverse complement strand
GACCCGTTGAAAGGGTTTTCTTAATGGGCATACTTGTACCTTTTTTTGGGTTGGCGAGAACACTCGCCACTATTTGGCAAAACTTTCAAAAGCCCTGGCGTCCCGCTCAAAAAATGAATTCCGATAGCCGCTTTCGATGATCTGCCGAATGTACTCCGTCATATACTCAAAGCGATTGCCATATTGCTCCCACTGAGTCACATGCCGAAGTTCATGCGCAAGCAAGGTTGGCTCGAAGGCTGAAAATTTCAAAACCACATACTGATCAAACGCAAAACCCCTAATGGCATCGCTATTAGAAAAAAGAACTGTCGCAGCCTGAGTCATCGTTTGCCGAGCATGCTCAGGCCACTCAGACCAAATGCTCAGTCTGACACGCTCAACATCCTGAACCCCAACCTTTTTTGCAAGGGCTTTTTCCGTTAGCGAAAGAGAGCGAGACACCACCAGTACATCCGCTTCAATGCCTTGAAATGCCGAGCAGATGCGAAGTGCCAGCGTCTCAATTTGCGCGTTATTCTCTTTGCTTCCATGATCAACAGTCATGACGAACCTTGCTTCATTTAAACCTCTTAATTCGCACAAGGCTACTGAGGTAATAAGGCATCAACCGCCGCCAAGGATTCAATCCCATTGCTGGCCAGCGAAACACCTTTCACCCCCAACGGAATATCAGCCTCCCTTGGATTGATGCGGATCAGTTGTGACTTCAACCCTTGGGATTCACTGACCATGCGTATGGTCTGTATCGCGGTTCCCGCTCCTATTTCCACAATCGCCAAACGTTCCACCCTGTTAGCCCAATGCGAGAACACCCGGCGTTTAATGAATGTCGGCGTGTCATTCCACTGCCAGTCACCAAACATCAGAATATTGGGGCGTGCCATGCGTCGGCAGCGCGGACAACGCGGCCACGCATTCGTCAGACTGCATGTGTCTTCGTTCACCTCGGGCCTAAAGTCATCGGCCGACCACGCCTCGCCCGTGCAGGGTTTGGTGCACTGCAAGTGATGAATGCTGCCGTGTACTTCATAGATGCGCGACTCATCGAAGCCGGCTTTCTGAAACTGCCCATCCACGTTGCTTGTGACCACAAACCAACCTGATGCCATGCGCTGCGCCCACCGTTGCAAAATCGCAAAACCTGGGTTGGGAACCGTTTTTCGGTACAAATTCAAGCGGTGCCCATAAAAGCCCCATGCCAGCATCGGATCGATTTCAAAGGTTCGCGTACTGGCTACCGTACTGAATTCGTAACCAGACTTTGCAAGCGCCGGATAGGCTTTCCAAAAGCCCTGATTGCCCCGAAAATCCGGCAAGCCGGAATCCACACCCATGCCGGCGCCGGCGCAGATGAGCAGTCCATCTGATTCGCGCAGGATGTCCGCTGCGCGATGTATCAACTCGTCAGAGGCAGCCATTTACTCAACCCTTCTAAAACGGTAATTACAAGCGTTTTTCTCAAGAACAGCATTCGCAAGTTCAATATCATTTCTCAATTCGGCCGCATAATACGAAC
Organism: Burkholderiaceae bacterium; assembly: GCA_040379625.1. GTDB lineage: Bacteria > Pseudomonadota > Gammaproteobacteria > Burkholderiales > Burkholderiaceae_B > SXZD01. Next base: position 4,548 of record JBEIKS010000159.1, on the reverse strand, counting down.
TGCCCGGATGCTCGCCCTCAATGATGACAACCCCCAACTCTTTTAGGAACTGACGGTCTTTCCACTCAAAAAAATTCATCGCTGAATAGACGGGAAAATGAGAAGCACACCAACCCTCCTGACTGCTATCGCAGGGTGTCTGGCTCAACCAACCCGCGCATCTTAAAACAAAGTCAGCACTCCATTCATCTGGCAAATATTTGACCCAAGCTCGCAACTCACAGAACTCCGGAACACCCCGTTTCAAGCGCTTGTAAAAGCGGTGCTGCTCAGGCGTAAGAACATCTGTGCAATCCACAAAATTCAAAAAATCTTCTAATTGGTCAATCCAGACCGTTTCAGCATGCTGCGCGAACCACTGGTTGCACATCTCCAAGTTCAAAACATCGCGAACCGACTGCACTTCATTGACTGAAAGCCCAAAGGCATCAGCGTTGGACGTGGGTTCATGGTAATCGCCGTAAGAAATCGTGTTCCATTGATCTACATCGAACCAGTCCATCAGATTGCCTCCCCATTACAAGCCGGATCGAACCAATAGCCCCACCGACTGCCCTCAACCAGGCGCTCGCACAAACTGGAGGTGAAGACATTGTCCAAGCACGTATCCACCAAGGTTTCAAACTGCCGCGGATTGTGCAACCACCCCTTCGGTGTTTGTATGCTGCTCACTTCAAAATGCTCTGCACCGGGTACCACCGTTCCCGTCACCAACACCTCATCAGCCACACCCAGCTTCACCAATTCCAAAGCCAAACGGCGTGCAATGTACGCCCCTGCCCTGTCCGGCTTTTTAAGGTCTTTGCCGCACAAGGCACCACCGCCTATGGGCACGCGCGGTCCGTAGAAATCAAGCAGCAGTTTCTTGCCAGACAGGCCATTGTCACCTTCAGGCCCGCCCACATGGTAGTTACCGCTGCCGTTGATGATGATGCGTTCAGGATTCGGAATTCGAGCTGAGCAATTAAATGCCTCACGGGCCTTGACCAAAGTCTCTTCAAGGTGACTCAGGAATACCCTCCGTAATCCGACATCGGTCACACCATCGGGTACCAGCAAGGAAGCCGAAACTTTGTCCAGTTCATAAACTGTCTGCGCACCCACACCAGTTTGGCGCAGTTGCACCAACACCTTTCCATCCGGGCACAGTTGAAGATACGAGGACACTTCTTCATACAGGCTTTTGGCCAGTGTGCGGGCAAACCAGTGTTCCGGTGGCAGGTAACTGGTACCCGGAAAATCAATGGCGTATCCGGTGATAATGCACTGGTCGTCAGAGAGGTGGCGGCTAGCCACCTCCCCTTCATGGAAATGATCGAGGCAAAGATTGCCTTCCACGCGAAACTCAGAGCCATACGGCTTCCAATAAGCGCCGTCTGTATATCCCGCAGCACCAACGGTCTCTCGAACAAACCGTTTCAACTCATCGATGTGATCCAGACCCGGGACCTCTCCCAAGGTTGAACGTCCGGTCAGGTAAACCGTGTCTCGGTGAATTGCGACTTCAATCGCACTTAAGCGCGGAGGAAAGATGTCGATGGATCCCACCTCGACCAGCCGGTCGGCAATCGCATCGGCCAGTTTGTCTGGATGCCCTGGCAAAACCCACTCCGCAGGTCTTACCCGCTCAGAGGTATATCGAATACTCATGGTCAATTTCCTTAATTCGGAGCAAGGCGGATCATTGGTTCACACCCGAATGCAATTTCAGTACCGCAGAATGGCGGGCGTACGGCGCCAGATTGTGCTGGCAGTTCGAAGGCGTGTAGGCAACCGCGACCTTCATCTGACGTGCCCAGTCTGCATTGAGTTTGGAGGGGGTTCCCACCCAACCATCGGTGACAATCAACGCCCGTTGAACTCTGTTTTTTCGGGCATGCTCGAACACACAATTGATGTCGGTTCCACCCGTGGTTTTACAGACCCCCTTGCGCAGTTGCGGCAGACTCACATCAGCCACCTCAGTTGAAAAAAGATGTATCTGCGGCCACACACACTCCGAATGCTCCAGCACTGCGCCATACAAAACGCCCTTGATGCCATCAATGCTGCCAGACACATCCAGATACACATGCACCTTGCTGCCCTGCTGCACCGGAACACGTTGGGCAATGCGGCTTTCCAACAGCAGAGGTTGGTGACCCAGCAAATGTCCCACCAAGTCCTTCCGCGTCAGCCTTGCGCCGCGTACCGGCGACTGAATGATTCTGTCTTCAATGCCAGACACGGTTTGACTTGAACCGTCCTTCAGATTGGCCACACTGCGAAACAGGCGGCGCAAACTTTGACGGTCGTGCCGACGCCCCTGAATTTGAACCGTAGACGTACCGAACAGCCCATCCAGCGATTGACCCTTGAACGGCTCAGACGGACAAGGCCATTGCGTAATCACCTCACGGATTGCACCGACCAACTCTGCGCTTGCGGCCGGGTCAGGCGAATCACCATGAGCGCCCAACAGCTTTACATTTTCCAGAAGCGCCAACCGCCTGCCCAAGGCCTTGGGAAAAAGTTGCCGTATTTCTTCATAACTTGCACCCTCAAACGAATACAGCGCCTTATAGACCTCACGGGCTGACACCACGCCCGGAAACTTCAGATCACTACCCAAAGCGGGTGGCAAACTCACCAAATCGCGAACCGTATTCCACTGCGCTGGCGGTCTCAAAAAACATTCCGGAAACTTCTCGTCGGAATAATAATCGGTGAACAAAGCGATGCTCTCAGGGTTCGGCAACAAGCGACACAGCATGGCGTTAATGACGCAATCAAAAACAAAGTTCTCAAGCGGGTCATTCAGGTCAAAGCGCTGCGTGTGGCCCAACAGCACATGGTGCAGTTCATGCAGCACCAACATGGCCAGTTTGTCCGGCGTGTTCGCATGTACTTTTACAAAGTCCGGATTCACCAGCAAGCGTGGCAGACGGGTACATTCCACCGCTGCGGTAGGTACCTGCGTGGTCTCCACCACATCAAGCAAACGCAACAATGCGCCGAATGCAAACTTGCCAGCGGGCAGCGAGTTGTAAAGCTGGTCTTTCAGTTTCATGCTGTGTTTCCTTTCCAAACCGCGACATTCCATTCCCATGAAAAGGTCCGCCCACCCGGCACACCCGTTTTATACTGCGGGTGTTGAAGGTTGGACCAATTGAATCGCCCCCGGTAAACAACGCAATGCCTGCGCGCCATGCCATACAAGGCGAAAGTTGTCAGCCGGTCAGTGCAAGAATCGTTATTCCACGGAGGTAATACGATCTCGGCAATACACGGTCTGCCGTCGTTCAATTCACCTGCCAGTTCACTGGCCCGCTGTTCCAGCAGACGTGTCGTTTCTGCAACCGCGGCACGCTCAGGCAATGACTGATCAACGCCCAGTAACTTTGCAATCTGAGGAAGTCTGAACAAGCCGGAACCCCTTTCCGGAGGCCCTACCTGATTGGCTTCTTCGCCGGTCAGTCGGGTCCGGTAGCGAATCCATTCCCCACCCACCGCTTTCTGATCTTTTGGGGGCCATTGGTATGCCTTGAAACTCATACAAACCCCCATTGCAGCAAGCGTTGCCCTAGGGAACGAATACCGTCTTCTTTGACATACACCCAGATCGGCCCCTGCCCACCGGGGAACATGTCCGGATCGCCTTCAGGACGAGGCGTGTCCGCGCAGCGTGTACCGGTGCGGCTCAATTGAGCCGAACGCGACAGCATCCACACGTTCGATGTACTCTTGGCCTTCAAGACCCACAGCAACCAGTCATTGTCGATTGTCAGAATCAAACCCTTGCTTGGTTTTTCAAGCGAAATCAGACTGACGTTTTGGAGAATCGCTTCTTCAACCAAGCGCGCAGCCAGGGCCTCAACCCGTTCAGAAGCTTCACCATCGCTGCCCTCTGAACTCGGTATTCCAGACAACCAGCGACGCGTGGCCCAAACAGTCAGCCAGCCTTTTTTTGACTCAACATCGCTTGAAGTATCGGCGCCTGTTACATCGCTTCCTGCGCTTGTTGAGTTAATTGATCCGGTGTTGCGATTGGCGGTATTGCTCCGCGGCGCCAAACCGTCCCAGGTCAACCGCGAAATGGGCGGCCCGCCAGAGTTGTGCAACAAGGCAGACTGGTCTGCGTAAACACAGACTGAAATCTCACTTTTTAAGGTATTACAGACCGCACTCATTTCAGGCCACCTTGCGCTTGATCAACAAGCCAGCCCACGTATCATTGCGTAAGCCGATGCGATTGCGCGCACTTAAAAAGGCCTCAATCGTTTTAGTGATGTCAGCCTCATCCTTGATGTACTTTTGTCTGAAACAGTCCACCACCACATTCGAAACCCGCTCCGCAAGAAGAATGGAGCCATCAAGCAGTTCCAGGCGTTCGGTGATTTTTCGCCACAGCGCCTGCCGGGTACTACCAATGCGCACCGATTCCGAATAGGTTTCCGTACACACCGTTGCCCTGTAACACTGCGCCAACTCATCCACAGCCACCAGCGCCAATTCGTTTACCAAACCGGAATCAAACAACCACTCTGCAATCGCATGTCGCTCCCCCGG